>JAFPCJ010000097.1 GCA_017423885.1 Clostridia bacterium
ATGTTTGTTAAGAAATCCATTGAAAACGGTATCGATGTTATCCGTATCTTCGATGCTCTTAACGACGTCCGTAATATTGAGCAGGCTCTTAAGTCCTGCAAAAAGTACGGCGGTATTGCCGAGATCGCATTGAGCTATACCTCAAGCCCTGTTCATAACGAGGAGTATTTTGTAAAGCTTGCAAAAAATCTTGAGGAAATGGGTGCTGATGTTATCTGTATCAAGGATATGGCAAACCTTCTTTTGCCGTATGATGCATACTCTCTTGTCAAGAAGCTCAAGGAGAGCGTAAAATGTCCTATTCACCTGCATACACATAATACTACCGGTACAGGCGATATGACCTATCTTATGGCATGTCAGGCAGGCGTTGATATCGTTGACTGTGCGCTTTCTCCCTTTGCTAACGGTACTGCAAACCCCTCTACCGAGGCACTTGTTGCTACCCTTCAGGGAACAGAGCGCGATACAGGTCTTGATCTTAACGCATTAAGCGATGTTGCAGGTCACTTCCGCAAGGTTGCCGATAAGATGAAGGCTGAGGGAACACTTGATCCCAAGGTGCTCAATGTTGATGCAAAGACCTTGCTTTACCAAGTACCCGGCGGTATGCTTTCCAATACCATTTCCCAGCTTAAGCAGGCAGGCAAAGAGGATAAGTATTATGATGTTCTTGCCGAGGTGCCGCGCGTTCGTGCTGACTTCGGTTATCCGCCCCTCGTTACACCCACAAGCCAGATCGTAGGTACTCAGGCGGTTATGAATGTAATTTCCGGTGAGCGCTATAAGATGGTGCCCAAGGAGTCCAAGGGTCTGCTTCGCGGTGAATACGGTAAGCTTCCTGCTCCCGTAAATGAGGAAGTACGCCGTAAGTGTATAGGTGACGATAAGATTATCACCTGCCGTCCTGCTGATCTTTTAGAGCCTGAGCTTAAGAAATATGCTCTTGAGATGAGAGAAAAGGGAATAGGCAAGAGCGAAGAGGATATCTTGAGCTATGCTCTCTTCCCGCAGGTTGCAGAGAAATTCTTTGCAGTCCGCGATAAGGCTCCCGTTGATGAAAATGCAGTGCGCGAGCTGATCGTTGAGGATGCATCTATCTAAAAAATATTTTGCAGGCATACAAAATTGTGTGCCTGCTTTTTTGTTTACAAAAAATTCTTGTAATTAATGCCGATAAATGGTAAAATAAATAGAATAATTTATTTTACGCGGTAGACGCCGCGGACAGTTAGGATGGAATCGATGAACGAAAATTTCCTTTTATTAGGGGTTGATATCGGCTCAACTACCGCAAAGGCGGTGTTGCGTCGGGGAGAGGAAATAGTTTACGAAAAATACGAGCGGCATTTTTCGCTTGTGCGTAAAAAAACGGCTGAGCTTCTGCGTGAGATATACGGTCTTGTGGGGGATGAAAGGATCGCTATTGCAATATCGGGTTCTGCTGGACTCGGTCTTGCTCAGGCGGCGGGCTTGCCCTTTGTACAAGAGGTCTATGCTACCGCTGAGGTAGTGCGCGCAAAGGAAAAGGATACTTCCTGCGTTATCGAGCTTGGCGGTGAGGATGCCAAGATAATATTTTTTGACGGCGGCATTGATGAGCGTATGAACGGTAGCTGTGCAGGCGGCACAGGCGCTTTTATAGATCAGATGGCTACCTTACTTAATATTACTGTTGACGAACTTGATAAATTGAGTCTTGATTCCGAGCGTATATATCCTATTGCTTCACGTTGCGGTGTTTTTGCCAAGACCGATATTCAGCCGCTTCTTAATCAGGGCGCGCGAAAAGAGGATGTGTCGGCAAGCATATATCAGGCGGTTGTCAATCAGACTATTGCAGGACTCGCACAGGGACGAAAGATAAAGGGTAAGGTCTTGTTTTTAGGCGGTCCGTTGCATTACTGTAAGGGTCTTCGGGAGCGTTTCAAGTATACTCTCGGACTTTCAGATGAAAACGCGGTGTTTCCCGATTACGGTCGCTTTGCAGTAGCCTACGGCGCTTCTATTTATGCTGAAAAGAATGTTTTTACCGATACTGCCGAGGGTTTTATCGAAAGAGTTAAGAACGCCTCGAGCGTTACCGATACCTCATCCCGTCTTGAGCCTTTGTTTGAGGATGAGCAGTCCTATAAGGAGTTTTCGCTTCGCCATGCAAGAGCATCGGTAAAACAGCTTGATATCTCGCAGTACAGCGGCAAGGCGTATCTTGGTATTGACTGCGGAAGCACCACTACAAAGCTTGTGCTTTTGAGTGAAAATAATGCGATACTTTATTCATTTTACGCGTCCAACGAGGGAAATCCCGTTGAGATAGTGCGCGGTCAGCTTGAAAAGATATACGGACTTTGCGCTGATAGAATAACGATAGCTTCAAGCGCGGTAACAGGCTACGGCGAGGAGCTTATCCGCCATGCATTCGGAGTGGATTACGGACTCGTTGAGACCATCGCGCATTATACTGCCGCTAAATTTTTCCAGCCTGACGTTGATTTTATACTTGATATCGGCGGTCAGGATATTAAATGCTTTAAAATACGCAATAACGCGATAGACAGCATAATGCTTAACGAAGCCTGCTCATCGGGTTGCGGTTCCTTCCTTGAGACCTTTGCAAAGGCTTTGGGCTACAGTATTGCCGATTTTGCCGCAAAGGGACTTTTCGGAAAGGCTCCTGTGAATTTGGGTAGCCGCTGTACAGTATTTATGAATTCCTCGGTCAAGCAGTCTCAAAAGGACGGTGCCACGGTTGAGGATATCTCGGCAGGTCTTTCCATAAGTGTTGTAAAAAATGCTATTTATAAGGTAATACGCGCTTCAAGTGCCGCAGAGCTTGGTGAAAACATAGTGGTTCAGGGCGGTACGTTTTATAATGATGCTGTGCTTCGCGCCTTTGAGCGTGAGCTTGGTGCAAATGTTATCCGTCCTTCCATTGCAGGACTTATGGGTGCCTACGGTGCGGCGCTTTACAGTAAAAAAAGTGATGGCTCTACCATCATCCCCAAAGAGGCGCTTGCCGATTTTTCTCATACTGCAAGACCTGCTGTTTGCAAGGGCTGTACCAACCATTGTCACCTTACCGTAAATAAATTTGGTGACGGTAAGCAGTTTATCTCGGGCAATCAATGCGAAAAGGGACTCGGTCTCAAAAGTACAGGGGCAGAGCTTTCTAATATCCATGCCTACAAGCGCGATTATATGTTCTCACAGAAAAACGAAGGCGGTGCGCGCAAGGATAGAATAATAGGTCTGCCTATGGCGCTCGGAATGTATGAATTATTACCGCTTTGGTTTGGAATATTTGACTCTCTCGGCTTTAAGGTGATGGTTTCGGGTGCTTCTTCGAGAAAGACCTATGAAAAGGGACAGTTTTCCATTCCCTCGGATACTGCATGCTATCCTGCGAAGATAATGCACGGTCATATTGCCGAGCTGCTCGAAGCAGGGGTTGACGCTGTATTCTATCCCTGCCTTACCTATAATATTGATGAAAAGAAGTCGGATAACCATTATAACTGCCCTGTTGTGGCTTACTATTCCGAACTGCTTAACGGTAATATAGAGGAGCTTTCGCGGGTCAAATTCCTTTATCCGTATCTCAATATTAATGATAAAAAACAGCTTTCAAAGGAGCTTTATATCTATCTTTCCCGCTTTTTTGCCGATATCACCCGTAGCGAGGTCAAGCTTGCGGTAGAAGCAGGAATGAGGGAATATAAGCGATATATGATCGCTGTTAAAAATGCGGGCAGACGCGCTTTGGCTTTTGCTCGGGAAAACGGTAAACGCATAATGATACTCGCAGGCAGACCCTACCATATTGACCCCGAGATAGGTCACGGTATCGATAAGCTTGCCGCTTCGCTCGGCTTTGTGGTGGTAAGCGAGGACAGCGTTTGCGATGAGGTTACCGAGGTACCTGCTGTCAAGGTGCTTAATCAATGGACCTACCACGCCCGTCTTTACCGAGCGGCACAGTATGCAGTAGAACATGAGGATACCGAGCTTGTACAGCTTGTCTCATTCGGCTGCGGAGTAGACGCTATTACTACCGATGAGGTGCGCGAAATACTCGAATCGGGCGGAAAGTATTATACACAGCTCAAGATTGATGAGATAACCAATCTCGGAGCGGTCAAGATCAGATTACGTAGCCTTTTGGGTGCGCTCGAGGAAAGGAAAACAAATGGAAAATAAGCGTACATATATTCCTTTTACCGAGGAAATGAAAAAGGATTACACGATTCTTGTGCCCAATATGCTTCCCATGCATTTCAAGCTTATGATTCAGGTAATGAAGAATTACGGCTATAAGGCTGAATTGCTTGAAACAGGCGGTCCCGATATACCTGAAACGGGTCTTAAATATGTTCATAACGATACTTGCTATCCTGCGATACTCGTTATCGGGCAGTTTATTACCGCGTTACAAAGCGGTAAATACGATCCGCATAAGGTAGCTCTCATTCTTTTTCAAACGGGTGGCGGATGCCGCGCCTCAAATTATGTCTTTTTACTGCGTAAGGCGCTCGCACGTGCAGGGTATGACTACGTTCCTGTAATTTCGCTCAACTTCAGCGGACTCGAGCAGCATTCGGGCTTTAAGCTTACGGTACCCTTTGTGCATCGTCTTGCATACGCCATTCTTTACGGCGATCTGCTTCTTAACCTTGTAAATCAATGCAAGCCGTATGAGCTTGAAAAGGGCGCGGCGGACCGACTTGCCGATGAGCTTACTGTTGAGCTTTCACAGAGCATGGAGCGAGAGGGTATCTCGTTTAAAAAGATGAAAAAGCATTCGCGTGACATCATAAAGCGCTTTGCTTCGCTTCCTATGAAGCGTACCGAAAAGGTAAAGGTTGGCGTAGTAGGGGAGATATATGTAAAGTATTCTCCGCTCGGAAACAATAATCTTGAGCAGTTTTTGGTGGATGAGGGAGCGCAGGTTGATATGCCGGGACTTATCGATTTCTGCCTGTATACTACCGTTTCCATGATTTCGGATTACAAGCTTTACGGCATGAAATACGGCACACACATTATCGGTAAGATAGCATATAAGGTACTTTGCAAGATGCAGAATGCTGTAATAGACCTTATAAATGAGGAGGGTAGCTTTGAGCCGCCTACTCCGATAAGCCATACGCTCGGTTTGATACAAGATCACATGAGCGTAGGTACAAAGATGGGCGAAGGTTGGTTGTTGCCTGCCGAAATGCTTGAGCTTAACGATAAGGGTGTGCATAATATCGTGTGTACACAGCCGTTCGGTTGCTTGCCCAATCATATTTGCGGAAAGGGCATGATGAAGCCGCTGAAGGACGCGCATCCCGAAATAAATATTGTAGCTATAGACTATGACGCGGGGGCTACGCGTGTAAATCAGGAAAACCGAATAAAGCTTATGCTTGCAAATGCAAGGGAAAACCTTGATAAAAATACTGATACAAAGGAACAAAATACATCTGTAAAGGTGTAAAAAATGATTCGCTTTAGAAAGGAAGAAGAATTATGATACCGGCAATTATTCTTTTTGCAGTCACCTATATTCTGATGCTCGTCTTTAGCAAATACCGTCCTTATATAGCACTTGCATCAGGTCTTGTCTTTATAGCAACGGGTATGCTCCCGCTTGGCAATGTTTTGAGCGAGCTTGACTTTAACGTTCTGCTTATGATAGCAGGAACTATGGGTCTTGTGGCTTTGTTTATCGAAAGCAAAATGCCTGCACTTTTAGCTGACCTTATCATGGAAAAGGTGCCTAATGTACAGATGGCGGCGGTGGCACTTGCTTTGTTTGCAGGCATTATTTCGGCTTTTGTTGATAATGTTGCAACCGTTCTGATGATAGCCCCTGTTGCTCTTGAAATTTGTAAAAAGCTTAAGATTAATCCTGTACCGTTTATAATCGGTATAGCGGTTTCATCCAATCTGCAGGGTGCGGCAACGCTTGTAGGAGACACGACCGCTATAATGCTCGGCTCGGCGCTTGATATGACCTTTATGGACTTCTTTGTCTACCGCGGAAAGCCGTCGATTTTCTTTGCCGTTGAGCTTGGTGCAGTTCTTTCTGCACTGATCCTTGCCTTTTTGTTCCGCAAAGAAAAGGGAAAAATCGAGAAAGCGGCACAGCGTACAAAGGTTACAGATTTTGTACCTACTATACTCCTTATAGTACTGCTTGTATTGCTTATCGGTGCTTCCTTTGCGCCTGACAGCTGGAAGTTACCCAACGAAATAAACGGAATTATTTGCTGTGCGCTTATGGTAATAGGTATTGCCTATAATTTCATACGCAATAAGAAGATTTCGGCTATAACCGCTCCTTTGAAGGAAATAGATTTTGAGACACTCGGACTGCTTGTGGGTCTTTTCCTCATGATAGGCGGAATTAAGAACGAGGGAGTTATAGATGCTCTCGCTGACCTTTTAGCAAAGCTTGGCGGCGGAGACCTGTTCTTAATGTATACAGTAATAGTATGGGCATCGGTAGTTATCTCTGCGTTTATTGATAATATTCCTTATGTTGCCACAATGATTCCTGTTATAGCTTCGCTTGCTATTCAGTTAAGCGCGGGGCTCGGAGTGGATGCAGGCGTAGTTGCAACTCCGCTTTATTTTGGACTTCTTTCGGGAGCAACACTTGGCGGCAACTGTACTCCTATCGGCGCATCTGCTAATATTACAGGTATCGGCATTTTGCGTAAGGCAGGCTATGAAGTGAAAAATAAGGACTTCTTCCGTATCGGTATTCCGTTTACCCTTGCGGCAATAATTCCTGCATACATTTACATCTGGTTGCTTTACGGAGTATAACAATATAACAATATAATAATACAATATAAACGACTGAAGTCTCAATCGGACTTCAGTTGTTTTTCTATTTGATCTAACGTTTTGAAAGATGTGAAGATTACGTAAAATAGGAAAAAATTAGCATAAAAACAAGCAAAAATACGTGAAAAACATTAAAATCGTAAAAAACCACAGTTTTTGCTTGAAAAATCACAAGACGAAGTATATGCATGCTACCTTTACCGAGGCACCCGAACTGCCTCCGCTACCGGGTGAGGAAGATGAAAAAACACCTGAAAATAATAACACTTTTTCGGATAGTAGTGCTCCTTCGAACTACAGCACCTCGGATAATGCTCCCGAGAATACTGCACCCGAGGAATCCGAACCCGAGCGCAAGCCGATATACGGCAAAACCGAGGGCACCAAGGATAAGACAGTTTATCAAGAATATGTTGTGATAGATTGGGTAACGATCGGAATTATTATCGGCGCCAGCGTATTGGGCGGTATTGCGGCGGCGGTCGTTCTTATAATCATTCTTAAAAAGCGCAAAAAAAAGAAACAGCAAATTTCCGCTTAAAATAAGTAATAAATAAATTAAAACCTCGTTTCGGTAATTACGAAACGAGGTTTTGTCATTTGTATCAGGTATTCATTCTTCTCAATTTTTCATCAGTTCTGTCATTGCATTTATAAAGCAGACGATAGGAGTTGTTTTTATTAAGGGCAGTTTTGAGAACGATTTTCATTTCAGTTGCATCAATTACCGCAGGTAATTTGAAGTTGACGGTAGGACCTTGCTTATTGCTTGCGGCGTCTACTTCGCCCGTGCGCCATTCGAGCAACTCGTAGGATTCGTCTCCAATTTCCAAAAATGCGGTAACGGTATCGCTCACGGCATCGGTGCAGTCATTGAGATACCATAATTCAAAAGAAAGCGTTTCACCGTCTTGCCAAGAGAATTTGGGTATTCGCGCCGTTATAAGAACGTTTTGCAGGGAGTTTGCCACGGTATAATATGCAGGCTTTTTTATATCAGGATAGGAAAGCAAGGAATTATTCGCCGCAGTTATCCAAGGCTCGTTAAAGCACCAATTAAGCGCCATAGAGCAATACGGCCATTGGCGGCGGCTCTCCTCGAAAATGCATTGATATCCTGCTGATTGCATCCATTGAGAATTTGATATCAATTCCTCTAAAGAGGATGCTTTGCCGAAATATTTTTCCAATATATCAAGGCAAGCCCAGCTTTCCTTCTCCCATGCTTCAAATGCATGGTGGTATATCCATGCATCGGTAGGAGTCATCGGGAAAAGCTCGTCCTTCGGGATTATCTGATTTATTTGATCTATAGGTGCCAAAGAGGGCATACCAAACTCGCAGTAGGCTACCTTATGGCTTTGAGGTAATACCTCAAACACTTCCTTGTTCCCGCTATATAAAAACAGGTATCCGCCGTGACCTACGCCGTTGAGCGGCGAAGTCATTAAGAAAGGTCTGGTGCGGTCAAGCTCGTAACATAGCTTGTTAAGCAAACGAATAGCCAATGACTGCATATCCATGCCTGACCAACCGTTAAACAGCTCGTTTCCGCCGCACCAGAGCGTGATACAAGCGTGAGAGCGTAGCTGCTTTATGATAGAAGTGGCTTCCTGTTGGAGTACATCGAGATAATGCTCGGTGCCCTCATAGTTATTGCAGGCAAGCATAAACTCCTGCCAGACCATGATTCCCATTTCATCGCAAAGCTCATAGAAATCAGGCTTTGCAAGCCCTGCACCGCCCCAAATGCGGAACAGATTCATGTTGGCGTCTTTCGCGGCAGAAACCAACTTTTTGTAAGCGCTCTTTTCGGTGATTGCAGGGAAGATATCGGCGTTAACAAAGTTTGAACCCTTGGCAAATATTCTTCTTCCGTTCAGCTCGATAGTCATAGGAGCGCTGTAGCATTCCTTGGGGAAATCTGCAGGTTCACCCATTGTACCTTCGTTTTTGAGCAAACGGACGGTCTTAAATCCGATCTTGCCTTGTTTAATATCATCGGCGGTTTGAGCCTTCCAGCTATAAAGCGCAGGCTCTCCCTGACCGTTACACCACCAAAGTCGGACGTTATCAAGTGTGAATGAGGTGTCGGTGCCTTGATATACGGTGTTGCCGTCGGGATCATAGACGGTTATTTCAGGACTTGTCGCGCATTCGATATTAAAGGTGACCTCTGCTCGGTTATCGTCAAGTGAAAGCTTGTATTCAGGCTCACAGCTTTGGATGTGTTCATCGCCGCGAAGTTCTATGTATGCAGGCAACCAAAGACCTGAAACCAACAACCGCGGATTCCAATCCCAGCCGTAGCCTACGGGCGGTTTTGCGGATTGTGCCGCCTCTTGCCGCGATCTGACTTCTCCTGCCTCGTATTTTGGATGCGGATGTATAATCACCTGCAACACCGAGCCAACCTTTGCGGCATTAGTAATATCAAGCGCTACAGGAGTATACATACCCTCTTGAGAAAGGATGAGATTTCCGTCAAGCAGGATGTCAAATATATAATCAATTCCTTCGGCAACAAAAAACACCTTTTTTTGTGCTTCGGGAGCAAAGTCTAAAACAGTACGGTATTCCCATGTGTAGCCTTCTGTCTTTTCAAGAGCAGTAAGCGTATTGCTGAAGAATAGATCACCTATGCCGATATGCTCCGCATAGTCCTTTTGAATATTTCCGGGAACTGAAGCCTTGAAATATTCATGTTGTTCCTTTGAATCTAAAATACATGCTTCCCATTTCTGATAGAATTTCATTTTTACAGCCCCCTTTTTTAAACGTATTAATTATATCGGATTTTAGTTGAAAAATAAACCTTACAAATCAAAAGGCGTAAAATATAACATTTTTTTCAATTAAAACCCCATGTTTATTCGCGAAAACCGTTACTTGTTTATTTTCAATATACGCGAACTGTCACTCTTAGTGTCGCGTGTGTGATAGGTTTGCTCTATGCTTTCAAAATTGATCTTATCACTTTTGGTGTGTGCCTTGCGGTATTGAAGCGGGGATAGGGTATAGCGCTTTTTGAATATATGGAAATAATTTGAAAAATCATTAAAGCCCGAAAGCATACAAACATCTGTTATTGAAAGGTCACTGTTTATTAACAGCGAAACAGAGTATTTCAGTCGTAATTCGGTTAAAAACTGCTTAAAGGTCATACCTACCTCAGAATGAAACTTGGAACAAAAATAGTTTCTGGAAAGTCCTATATTATCGGCAACGTCTGCCTGACTTATCTGTTCTCTGAAATGCGCATGGGTGTATTTAAGCGCCTTGTGAACATATTCTGAATATTTTGAAGTTGATACATTGTTATTTATATCTGTGCTCTTGCGTATGATGTCAATTAAAACACAGTTAAGCATATACCGTATGTACAGCGCGTTGTGAACATCGTTGTTATCGTATTCACTGTTAATACATTCAATAAATTTAGCAGGATAATCAGGTATAACAATTCCCTCTGATAGGTTGCCGTAAATATCATTATTGATCCAATTATTATCAAAAGATATGTTTATAAAGGTGGCGTTTGTGTTGGGCTCAAGTAATACCTCTTCAAAATCGGAAGGCGTGAGAAAAAGCAGATCCCCAACCTTAAAGTCGAATTCAACATCGTTTATCAGACATTTTCCTGAACCCGAAATAACATATTCTATTTCATAGTAATCATGCCAATGTAGCGGATAATTGGCAGAAAGATTTCTTATGGCGAGACAAATTCCGTTTTCAGATGTGTGCTGAGCTGTTAGATGTAAAATTTCCTTGGGCATATAAATTCTCCTTAAGTTGAGATATTGATATACTTTTAATATTATATAGTATCTTCTTATAAAAGTAAAGATAAAATGGATTTTTTTACAAAAAAGCGGATATAACGTTACAAAAAATGGATTTTTATTTTTTGATAAAGTAAAAAACCTTTTTTTATAATAAAAAAGCAGCCGCTTAAAAGCGACTGCCGAA
>JAFPCJ010000098.1 GCA_017423885.1 Clostridia bacterium
AAGCCAAATTCAGTGATATGCGACTGTATATTATCCGTATGGAATCTTATTATTGAGTCGGTAAGATACTTAACATCGTTGCAGCTCGTTGCTGTCGTGGTGACGGTTGCCTCATCGGAAATAATATCATACTCGGTCGCGCCCGTACCGTAAATCAAGGGCTGAATCGAAGCGGTGGGACCGTTAACATGCATTATCGTAAGACCGTCATTGTTCTTCACCCAACTTACCCTGTCAAGGCAATAACCTCTGTTATCTCCGGAATAGCTGATATTTAGATGTCTGTGATAAATTATGAGAAGTTCATCACCGCACTTAAACATACTGTGGTGTCCTGTACCGGTCATATTATCTATGCTTATTCCCTTATTTGTTGCAAGCATAAGGCCGCCCTCGTCCATTTCGAGCTTTCTGTACGGGCCCATAATATCGTATGCTACAAGCTGAATAACCGAGTAGGTGTTCTGCTTATACTGACCAATGGAGGTAGTCAGATAATAAAGACCTGTTTCCTCGTTATAAGTAAGCTGAGCGCCCTCGTTAATGTTGTTCTTTCCGTTAGGTCTGATATATTCCTCGGTAGATGCTATTCCGAGATTATATCTATCATCAACAGAAGTTGCATCGGGAGAAATCTCCTGATAACCGCTTTCGTATTTGCTCGCATCAAAAGCCTTTGCCGCCTCAACGTAGGCATCTGCCGCAGCCTGCGAGGTGAAATTGTACTTTGTTCTTGTAATTCTCGTTAAAGTGCTGTAATCTACCTGCGCCCAATCGTTATCTACGAAGCTAACTGCGTAAAGGCAAGTACCGTAAAATGCAGTTTTGCCGTCCTCGCCTGTTGCACCATCATAAATGGATTTGTCTCTGGTAAAGAACAAGTATTTTTTAGGTTGAAGAACACCGTCAACCTCAATCATTTCATTGTAATTAAGAAAAGGTGTAGGGTCAATACAGCTGAACCATACTCCGCCACTTCCATTATGTCCCTCGTTAATGACCATATAAGCAGCCGCTTTATTGACTATCTTATTATTATTATCAGGATCGGGTTTGCCCGCCAAATCTCTATGGTTGTACTGATAATTAAGTGATGCGGAAGATGCAGGAGAGTTCCACCAGGAATCGTTTATGGTTACCTCGTTGCCCTCTCTGCCCACATAGCCTGTGTAAGTTCCTGCCGCATAGGAGGAAGCGTAGTTTGTATATGTAGCATAGCCTGCCTCAGTACCGTAATCAACACCGTCAATAACTGCACCGCGCTCTACTCCGGTCCACGTAATGTAAGGACCGTAAGGACAAGTAGCCACAGCAAGAGCAAGCTGGAATCTCTGCTTTGCATTAGCCTCTATATTCGTAACGGGGTTTGCAGAGCAGAACATAAAGTAAACGCCCTTGCCACCGTCGGTATCTACAAGTCCGTAGTCCGCAGGATCTGCAAACTCGTCCCAGATAACCTCGGGCGCCCATCCGCAATCCAACTGCCAGCCGGCTTCATCCCATACGTATGCAGGTGCTTTGGGTGTCCAGTTAGCAAGGTCGGTGCTTTCATAGCAACCAAACGCGCCATCTGTAGCGAACAAGAAAAACTTGCCGTAATTCTCGGTGTCGGTTACATCGTCACATCTGATTACCGCAGGGTCAGCGCTACCGAAATACAGGTCATTTCTATAGAAAATATCCTTATTAAATGGGTCCGTGCCGTCGGTGCTCTCGTCAAAGCCCTGACTGTAATCAACTCCCTCAACCATTACATAATCGTTAACAACAGTCGTCGTATTAACGATGGGATCGGGGTCTTTTTCTTGCTCAATTTGATTGTCAGGCAAAAGCGAGCAGGATGTTAGCGACATCGATAAAAGAATCAAAAGCGCTATAAATGATTTGTAAATTTGTTTCATCCTTTTTTCCTTTCTTTACAAGGTGCCTTTATTATTGAAGATCAATTTCGTTTTATTTGAAGTTGCTCTCCTCGCAACATAGTGCAAGGAGAGCTTCAAATTCGATTATTCTTCGGAGCCGAGAGTAATACTAACGCTATCAGAAGTAATGAAACCTATACCCCAGATATTGAAATTGTTATTGCTGGCTCCATCAGTAGTTCTTGTAAAGGTAATTACGTGAGTACCCTTAGTCAAATTCAGACTTGCTACTACGATATCTATCGAATTACCCCAGCCTTTACCTGTAACAGAAACGTCATTTATTGTTACAGTAGCACCGTCTAATGTAATAGAACTGAACAGACCTGCATAGGTATTGGTTTTGCTACCGTTTTCAACTTTAATAATAAAGTCTGCCACAGTATCCGAGGACACTGTAATAGTAGCGGTAAACGTTTGACCTTGAGTTTTTTGATAACGGGGAACATCATTGGTAACAGATATAGTGCCGCTAATTGATCCACCGTTTTCCGCAATAAAGGGATC
>JAFPCJ010000099.1 GCA_017423885.1 Clostridia bacterium
CCGTTGACCGATGCCTGAGCGGCAAGGGAATCCTCGTGCAAAAGGTGTCCCGTAAACTCGATACCGTGCTCGTTACACCATGCACGCAGGGGCATAAGATAATTCTTTATGTAAAGACTGCAAAGCAGATCGCAATATTGCCACTTTACCTTGCTTACCATTTCGCCCTCGGGGAAAAGATAAAGCTCGGGAAGATTATCCTCAAGATGATAGCCGTAAGCATCGTAAAAATGCTTGAACAGATCCTTGGGGTAGGGGGTGAGGTTGCAGCCATCGGGATTTTGAAGCGCAAAGCCCGTCATGATGCCGCCGTGGTGAGGCTCGTCGGTAAAAATACCCTTGATGGTGCCGTTATTAAAGCCCTTGGAGCATTTTTCGGCGTATTTGTCGTGGGTAACTCTTATAAACTCGGCGGTTGCCTCGGGGTTCATGGTATCAACGTAGGTCTCTCCGTTATAGAAGGAGTACTCGGCCATTTCCTCGCTTGTAAAGTACACCACGGTGCCCTCCTCGGGCTTAACGGGGCCATAGATGCGTTTTTTGTCTGTAAAGCTCTGGCCGTCAAGCTTCAAGGTGAATGCCGAGATGATACCGTCCGACCAGTTGAAATCGGATGCATCTGTAACGTTTAAGCGGATATAATGTATACGGTATTCGTGATTTTTTGTTACAATGCCTCCTGCAGTTCCGCTGGGCCAACGGTCTTCATCGTAAAGCCAGGTCTCCATTCGGTTTTTCTTGCCCTTGGCGGCGCAGGTATTTATAAGATCAAACCATTCATCGCCAAGATATTCCGTTGCGAGCCCCGTTCTTGAGTGGCAGAAATAGCCGCCCATGCCCATATCCTTAAGCACGTCTATCTGACGCTCAAGCTCCTTGGCCTCAAGCTTTCCGTTCCAGCTCCAGAACGGCTTGCCGCGATATATCGCGCCGGGGTTCTTAAACTCTTTTGCAAGTTTTTTCATGGTAAACTCCTTAATTGTTAATATATTATTTAATATCGGTTTTCTTTGGATATATTTTAACTGTATCTTATTAAATTTGCAATAGTTATTTTGACTTTTTTATAAGAATTTCGGTATTTTTATACCTTATTTTCTGTAGGCTGTACCTTTGGCGGTTTGGATGAATAAACGGTCGGCGCTTACGCTTGAGTTTTTTACTTGCGTTTGCGTGATAACTGTGCTATACTGAAGCAAACGGTACAAATAATACAAGGAGATAGCGTCTTGAAAAAAAGAACACGCTTATTGGTAATAATCATTATAATAGCGGTCTTGCTTGCATGTGCTTTTGGTGGGGCGCTGATAAGCAGTAATATGTTAGTCAAAACCGATTACGCGCTTTCATCTGATAAGGTGGAGGGGCTCAGACTTGCTCATCTTTCGGATATCCATTGCTCGGTAAGAGGGAAGAATAACCTCGAGATCCTTGATATGGTGCGCGCGTGCGAGCCGCACCTTATAATGGTGACGGGGGATACCGTGGACGAGATAAGGGGCAGACACGCCGATATGGTGACCCTGCTTGAGAATCTTGCGAGCATTGCACCCGTAGTATGCATCCTCGGCAACCACGAAACGCATTATCCAAGGCTTGACGTCTTTTTGCAGGACATTGAGGCGGTCAGTGACAAAAATCATAAAATATATATGCTCATTGATGAATTTATCTCCTTTGATACCCCTGCGGGCAAGGTGACGATACTTGGAAACGGCGCTCACTCTCAGGATAGGACCAAAACTCTTGAGCAGCTAAGAGATTCCGAGGGCTACCGTATATTATTAAACCATTATCCCGAGGACTTTTGTGAACGAGATATCCTTCGATGTGGAAATAGTCATATCCCTGGAAATACTCAAGCTTCAGGTCTTCCGGAACGAGTTCGAGGGCTGCGCCGAGATATACTGCGAATGTTCTTTCTGCGTTTGGCGCAGTGATGAAGA
>JAFPCJ010000100.1 GCA_017423885.1 Clostridia bacterium
AGGCACTTATGGATAACGCAGGAGCACAGTGCCGCTTTATGCACTGCCTGCCTGCTTTCCATGACCTTAACACCACTATCGGCAAGCAGATACATGAAAAATTCGGAATTGATTGCATGGAGGTTACCGACGAGGTATTCGAAAGCGAGCAGTCCATTGTATTTGACGAAGCCGAAAACAGAATGCATACCATCAAGGCCGTAATAGCCGCAACACTCTGATAAGGGAGCAATTTATGGCATATTTAGTATTAAGCAACGGCAAGGTCTTTGAGGGAAAAAGAATAGGTGCCGACTGTCAAAATGTGGGCAGACTTGTTTTCAACACAAACGTCATAGGCTATGTGGAAACACTTACCGACCCGAGCAACGCCGATAATATAGTTGTACAGACCTTTCCGCTCATCGGAAATTACGGAGTAAATGAAGCAGATGTACAAAGCGATTTTTGTGCTAAAGGGCTTATCATCCGCGAGCTTTGCGAGTCTCCCTCAAATTTCAGAAGCGAGGGCACTTTGGACGACTTTTTAAAGAAAAAGGGCATTCCTGCCCTCTGCGGTATAGACACCCGAGAGCTTACACGCCTGATACGTGACCACGGCGAGTTGACCGCTGTTATAACCGACACCGTTCCCGAGGATATTTCCTTGCTCACAAGCACTTTTTCTCCTACATCCGCTTTGCCGAGCGGCGATATCCGCAAGTTTCCTGCTGATAGCGAGAAAAAATACAGCGTGGCATTGATAGACTGCGGAGCAAAACAAAGTCTTATTTCTGCGCTTACCTCACGTGGCTGTGAAGTCACGCTTGTACCATTTGATAAGCTTCAAGCCATTGCTTCTATGGAAATAGACGGCATGGTCATCTCCGACGGTGCCGCAGACCCTGTGCTTCTTACAGAGAATTTGTGCCAGCTTAAAAGCATACTCGGAAAAGTACCGACGCTCGGAGTAGGGCTCGGTCATCAGCTTATTGCCCTTTGCATGGGCGGCGCTTTAATCGAAATGAAGCACTCCCACAGAGGCTCAAATCAGCCTATAAGCGGATGCGATACCGACAGAACCTATATCTCCGCACAAAATCACCGACTTGCAGTTGATGCCGCAACCCTCGGCACCTTGGCGGCAGAGCTTTTCAAAAACACCAATGACGGCACAAATGAGGGACTTTATTATCCGTCTCTTAACTGCATCAGCATACAGTTTACCCCTGCCGATTCAGGACGCACCTCTACAGCGTTTATTTACGACCGCTTTATTAAGATGATGGGAGGCGAGAGCTATGCCTAAGGATATGAGTATACGTAAGGTTCTGGTTATAGGCTCGGGTCCTATCGTTATAGGTCAGGCGGCTGAATTTGACTATGCAGGCGCGCAAGCCTGCAGAGTTTTGCGTGACGAGGGAATCAATGTAGTTCTCGTCAATTCAAATCCTGCCACTATCATGACCGACAAAAATCTTGCCGACGAGATATACCTTGAACCCCTTAATGCCGAGACGGTAACGCGAATAATAGAAAAGGAACGTCCCGACAGTCTGCTTGCAGGACTTGGCGGACAAACAGGTCTTACCATCGCCATGCAGCTCTCGCGTGACGGCACGCTTAAAAAATACGGCGTCCGCCTTCTGGGAACAGGTATAGACGCTATAGACAAAGCAGAGGACCGCGAGCTTTTCCGCGATACCTGCAAGGAAATAGGACAGCCTGTTGTTCCTTCTGATATTGCAGAGGATGTTGACACGGCACTCTCGATCGCCGAAAAAATAGGCTATCCCGTAATCGTTCGCCCTGCCTTTACTTTAGGCGGAAGCGGCGGCGGAATAGCCAATACAGCCGATGAGCTGCGCGAGATATCCCGCGTCGGACTTGATCTTTCCCCTATTACGCAGGTGCTTATAGAAAAATGCATCTCGGGCTGGAAAGAAATAGAGTTTGAGACCATGCGCGATCGCGCAGGCAACGCTATTGCCGTTTGCTCTATGGAGAATTTCGACCCTGTAGGAGTACATACAGGTGATTCTATAGTAGTAGCACCTGCGCTTACTCTCTCGCCCAAGGAGTACAATATGCTCCGTGACGCATCGCTTGACATGGTGTCGGCAATAGGCATTGAGGGCGGATGCAACTGTCAGTTTGCCCTCAATCCTGAAAGCCTTGAATATGCGGTAATTGAGGTAAATCCAAGAGTTTCGCGTTCCTCTGCGCTCGCTTCAAAGGCAACGGGATATCCGATAGCCAAGATCACCACAAAAATTGCTCTCGGCTACACCCTCGATGAGATCCGCAACGATATTACAGGCAAGACCGTTGCCTGCTTTGAGCCTACGGTGGACTATGTAGTAGTCAAGTTCCCGAAATGGCCGTTCGATAAATTCCAAGGCTCCAGCCGCACCCTCGGCACACAGATGAAAGCTACGGGCGAGGTCATGTCTATCGGTCACAGCTTTGAAAACGCCCTTATGAAAGCCGTAAGAGGCGCTGAAATTTCTGCCGATACACTCAACATGAAGCCGCTTGATGAGCGCGATGTACGAGAAAGACTCAAAGAGCAGAATGACCGCCGTATCTTCACAATATTTGAAGCACTTAAAAGCGGAATTTCGGTTGACGAGATACATTCGGTAACCAAGATAGACCGTTGGTTCTTGAATTGCATCAAAAATCTCGCTGATTTCGAAGAAACGCTTAAAAGCGAGTTTTCGGACGAAGTATATTTTACCGCCAAAAGGCTTGGCTTTACTGATGAAGCCATCCGTCGCATAAGCGGTGTTGATGCTCTGCCCGAATTTTCTTTCAGCTATAAAATGGTTGATACCTGCGCCGCTGAGTTTGATGCTGTAACTCCGTATTTCTATTCCTGCTGTGATACAGCCTGCGAATCACGCGGCTTCAAGCGCTCGGGCAAGCCTGTAGTAATGGTGCTTGGCTCGGGTCCCATCCGCATCGGTCAGGGAATAGAGTTTGACTACAGCTCGGTACATTCTGTATGGACCCTGCGAAAGCTTGGGTACGATGTTGTAATAGTAAACAACAATCCCGAAACGGTATCTACCGATTATGATACTGCCGACCGTCTCTATTTTGAGCCGCTCATGCCCGAGGACGTAATGAACATTATACGGGTAGAAAAGCCGATAGGGGTAGTTGTAGCGTTTGGCGGACAGACCGCAATAAAGCTTACTCAATTCCTCGATAAAAACGGAATTCCCAT
>JAFPCJ010000101.1 GCA_017423885.1 Clostridia bacterium
GAGGCTGTTCATCAATATCTGCTTTAACCTCGTTATCGACGGCATTGGGTACTACTGTCTCCTTGGCGGTGTCCTGACCGTCTTTTTTTTCAAAATCGAATTCATTCATTTTTATCACCATATATGGCGCTTTTACAGCGCCGTATTATTTTTTCTTTATTTTGAAAGCGGAAGTGTAACTTCAAAAACCGTTATTTCATTCTCACGACTAAAAACAGTTATCGTTCCGCCATGCGCATTAATTATTGTTTTTGCTATATGAAGACCGAGTCCCGTACTGTTTTTGTTATCCGAGCGGGATCTGTCGGTTTTGTAAAAACGTTCAAACACAAGCGGTAAGGATTCGCTTGGAATACCCTTTCCCGTATTCGAAATTCCGAAAACAAGGCGTTTTGAATCGTTTTTTAAAGCAAAAGAGACCGTTCCGCCCTCATTGCAAAATTTAACAGCATTATCAACAAGATTGTAAATGACCTGATGAATAAGATCACGATCGGCATTTAGACTGATATCGGGAAGAACATCAAGACCGACTATATCAAGCGATTTTTTTTCTATCCTCTGTTCCTGACTAATTACGACCTCAAGCAACAGCTCTCGGAAATCAAAGTGGTCAAGCTTCAGCATAAATTCACCCGATTCAAGCTTTGCAAGCTCGAGCATGGTCTGAACAAGTCTCGAAAGACGTTTAACCTCATTTGAGACTATAGAAAGATAATACTCCTGTTTGTCCTGCTCGATAGTGCCGTCTATAATACCGTCAATAAAGCCTGCAATGGTCGTCATAGGAGTTTTCAGTTCATGCGAAACATTAGCTACAAAGCTTCTACGCATACTCTCAAGCTGCGCTAAAGAATTGGTCATCTGATTAAACGATACCGCAAGCTCGCCTATTTCGTCATCACTTGTAACCGGTATACGCTTTGAAAAATCTCCCTTCGCCATTGCTTTTGCCGCAACAGACATCTGCTTCATCGGTTTTGTAAGACGGTAGGTCATCGCATAAATAGCAAAGAACATAACCGCAATAGGCGCTATTGCCGATGCAAGATAAAGCTGAACGGTAGTTTTCATCAAAGAGCGAAGCTTGGACATAGGCGCCGCCGCAATAACAACTCCGATCCTCTCGCCGCCGTAATCGATAGATTGCGCTCCGATATAATGCGGCGTTTCATAAATACCCAAGGTATCAAGTCTGTCAATAGGAGCATCATTCAATATTCTTTCTACCGTTGATGACGGCAATATAGCGCTCGAATGCTGACACGCGCGGTTCTTGCCCCATTCATCACAGCTACACCCTCTGATCACGCCTTCTTTATCAGCTATAAATACATCAAAATCAGACACATAGCCTATATTGTGTGTTGTGTTATAAAGCCCGTCGGCATAATCAGAAGCGATGGTTTTATCTGCATTATATTCTCCTATTGCAGAGGTTGTATAGTCTGCTACAGCCTTGCACGCTTTAGAGAGTGACTCATAGTTTTCCTGCGCCATGTGGTTATTGAAAACTATGGTAAGTATCAGCATCATAATAGTAAGGCTTAAGAGAATAATAACAGAGGTTGTAAAAAAGAATTTTTTAAAAAGCTTTAATCGCATTTATTTGACCTCGAATTTATATCCGACGCCCCAAACAGTCTTAAGCGACCAGCTTTCAGATACATTTTCAAGCTTTTCGCGCAAACGCTTTACATGAACGTCAACTGTACGCGAATCGCCGTAATAATCAAATCCCCATACCTCGTCAAGAAGCTGATCGCGCGTATAAACGCGGTTAGGATTGCTTGCCAGATGATATACAAGCTCAAGCTCTTTGGGCGGTGTATCGATCCTTACGCCATCAACTATCAGCTCATAATTCGTAAGGTTGATGCAAAGCTTATCAAAACGCACCTCTTTGATCTTTGAGTTCTTATCGCCCTCACCGCTTCTGCGAAGGACCGCCTTTATGCGCGCTATGACCTCTTTGGCATCAAAGGGTTTGCTCACATAATCATCAGCACCAAGTTCTAAACCGAGTATCTTGTCAAAGGTCTCGCCCTTTGCGGTCAGCATGATTATAGGCGTATCACTCGTCTTTCTTATCTCGCGACAAACCTGCCAGCCATCCAGCTTCGGCAGCATGATGTCAAGCAAAATAAGGTCAGGCGAATAACGCGTAGCAAACTGCACGGCCTGTTCACCGTCGGTAGCGACTACGGTATCAAAACCGTCCTTTTCAAGGTAAAGTCGCAACAATTCGCATATATTTTCATCATCATCAACTATCAGTATCTTCTGGTGATTCATAGGAAAACCTCCCCATGTATTTTTTATCATTATAATATCTTATTTTTATTACAAAAATATGAATAATTATAACCGAATTGTAAACTCCAAGCAAACAGACCGTAAAAATGTCTCATTATGTCGGAATTACGGTATAAATTCCAGATGCCAACGGCTTTTGGGTCTCGCCGTCATCAAAAGCATATCCGTCAGGCAAAATAATGCTACCCTTCATAACCTTGGGAACCGATATTTTAAGCTCGATATTTTTACCCTTACGCATCCACTCCGACTGTATCTCTCCGTCAGGTGCGCAATGGCTTGCCTTTGCGAATTCAAGTTTACTTACAAAGCAGGGCGAAATATCAAGAGTCTGAACGTCCTTTGCGGTAGGATTAAAGCGTATACCGCCAAGATAACGATAAAACCATGCAGAGATATCTCCCCAGAAATGGTGGTTAAGCGAGTTGAGACGAGCTCCCTCGGGTCTGAAATCCTCAAACAGAGTTGTGGCACCCCTTTGTACCAAATCGCCGTATGAAGGATAATCGGGACGGGTTATCATATTGTAAGCCAAATCAGCATATCCGTTTTCGGCAAGCAGGCGGAATATTACTCTTCCGCCCAAGACACCTACATTAAGATGACCGTCATCCTTGTCAATTAGCTCTAAAAGATGTTCGAGCGCGCCTGCCTTTTCTTTTTCGGTAAACATACCGTAGTAGATAGCCATTGCCTGAGCCGACTGCGTATCGCCCTTTACGGTAAGCGACTCATGGTCGATAAGATGGGTACGAATGGCATTGGTAACTCTTGCCGCCAAGGCATCCGCATACTGCTTTTGGGCAGGTAAAGCCAAAACATCATAGAAGAATGAGGCTTTTCGGGCAATATCCACCGTAAGAATAGAGTCGGTCACCACAAGCGGAGTCTCATAGTCACCCGAATTTCTTCCCGGCTGACACCAATCCCCCAAGCCTATTTCAATAAGGTCGTTTTCATCAAGGCGCGAGTAGATATAGGTAAGATAACGCATAAGCGGAACGCTTAATTGCTCGAGCACCTTTTTATCGCCGCGATACATATAAATATAATAGGGCAAATAAACGATTACGTTATCCCAAGCAGGACCGTTACCCCAATCATAACCCCAAGTACCTGTAGGAATGATACCCGGAAGCTGACCGTTAGGCTTCATTGCCTTATAAATATTAAGCAGCCACTCGCTGTAGCTTTTTTCGGGAGTGTAATTAAGCAGTAGTTGCTCTGCAGAAAGTGCCGCATCGGCAGTCCAGCCGTTTTTCTCGCGTTGCGGACAATCGGTCGGGAAATAATGGAAATTGGAAATATCCGAGCGCAAGGTCATATCCTGAAGACGGTTTACAACATTATCACTGCAGGAAAAATCACCTATACGCTTAATATCGGAGCTAATGAGCAAATAAGTCAAAAGCTCCTCTGTAGCCTGCTCGGGTGTAACGCCTGTTACGTAAACATAACGGAAGCCGTGATAGGTAAATCTCGGAACATGTACCTCTGTTTTGTTTCCGCGGCAAATATATTCATCCTCTTGATAGCGCTCATCGGGATGATCGTCAAAGCGGATATTTTTATTATACGGCTTACCGTCCATAAGCGTCTCAAAATAAACCGTTAGTATCTTCTGCCCCGACTTTCCGTTTATTTTAAGACGGCAAAGTCCTGCGTTATTTTCTCCGAAATCATAGATATATCCGCCGTCATACTCGGTTATAGAAACGGCTTTAAGCTCGTTTCTGATAACTATCGGCTCAACCTCGCAAAGTCTTGCTTCGCCGCGCGGAGACTTAATCTTTATAGCGTTTTTCCATGCGCTGTCGTCAAAATCTGCGGTGTCCCAACCGTCCTGCTCGAGTCTTGCGTCATAATATTCTCCGAAATGGAAATCATTGAAAATTATGGGAGAATCACTGACAAGAGTATTCTCATCCGACAAAACAGTATCTGTGCTGCCGTCCTCATAGCAGACAGTAAGCTCAAAGCTTACCGCAGGCGCACTTCTCCAAGGAAGTTCAGTAAATTCCCATGTTTCGGTAATAGAATTTTGTATTCCGTTGCCGAGAATAACGCCAATGGTATTCTTGCCCTCTTTAAGCAGACCCGTAGTCTCGTAGCGGTCAAAATAAACATAGTGGTCAGGATTACTGCGATAAGGCGCCATCTCACCCTTGGTAAAATTTTCGCCGTTGATATGAACCTCATAATAACCGAGAGAGCCGATGGTAAGATGAGCGGACACTACGCCCTTACGCACCTCAAAGGTGCGACGGAAAAGCGGCTGTGGTATAAAACGCTCTTTGGTGTTGTATTCCCATCGGGCACATATAAAGCTACTTGCAGGCAGATTCATAAAAATGACAGCTCCTTATTTCATAAACTCATACATTGTACGATAACACATATAAACATCAAGCTTTGACGTGGTCTCAAAGGGTGCATGCATTGAAAGCACGGGAACACCGAGGTCGATTACATCTACGCCGAGATTTGCAATATACATTGCAACCGTACCGCCGCCGCCTGCATCTACCTTTCCAAGCTCACCGCTCTGCCATATTATACCTGCTTTATCGAGCATATTGCGAACAAAAGCAAAGTACTCTGCAGATGCATCCGAAGTGCCTGATTTTCCGCGAGCACCTGTATATTTTGTTACAACTACACCGTAGTTTACAAAGGAGGCATTACGGCGCTCGAACGGCTCCTGGAAGGTGGGATCCATTGCGGCATTTACATCAGCAGAAAGGCATTTGGAGTTACGAAGTGCAACGCTTCCTCTTCCACCCTGCATAAATGCAAGATCATCAACGATATAACGCAAGAAATCAGATTCAAGACCTGTATTTCCGCAAGAGCCTATCTCCTCCTTATCGGCAAGGATGGCAATAGCGGTCTTCTCAGGCTTTTCAACCTCAAAAATAGCTGTAAGAGCAGGATATGCACATACGCGGTCATCCTGACCGTATGCGCCAATAAGCGAACGGTCAAAGCCAATATCGCATGCCTTAACAGCAGGCACAAGCTCAAGTTCTGCAGAAAGGAAATCCTGCTCACAGATGCCGTATTTTTCATTCAAAAGCTTTAAAATATTAAGCTTAACAAGCTCGCTTCCCTTGTCATCCTTGAAGGGATGGCTTCCGATAAGAACATTCAACTCTTCACCGCGGATGCCGTCCGAAAGAGTGCGCTTGGACTGTTCCTGAGCAAGATGCGGAAGAAGATCGTTTACTACAAACTTTGGCTCATCGTCCTTTTCACCAATCGATACCTCAACAACACTTCCATCCTTTTTAGCAAAAACGCCATGGAGAGCAAGCGGAACGGTAGGCCATTGATACTTGCGGATGCCGCCGTAATAGTGAGTCTTGAAAAGGGCAAGCTCTAATTCCTCATAAAGCGGATTTGGCTTAAGGTCAAGACGCGGAGAGTCAATATGAGCGGCTGTAATATTTACACCCTTCTCAACCGGATCACTTCCAACTACGATAAAAGCGACAGATTTACCGCGATTGTTTACGTATACGCGGTCACCGCACTCATACTTCTTGCCCTGCTCAAACTCAACAAAGCCCTTTGCCTTTGCCATTTCAACAGACACTTTAACAGCCTCACGCTCGGTCTTTGCAAGATCGAGATATTTCATATATCCGCTGCAATATTTATCAGCCTCGCATAAAGTTTCCTCGCTTGCAGTGAGTCTACCGTTTTTGCGGTCATAAAAAAGCTCCTCGCGAATTTTTGCCGCCATAGATTTTTCTTCAGACATTTGTTTTACCTCCATAAATTACTTTGAACAGTCCCGCAATTTCAAATTCGAAAATATTAGAACCGTCATTATTATAAATTATATGATCCGACCGTTCGATATAAAATTTATCGTTCTTGCCGGCATTCATACGCTGTAGCGCCTCATCCGAAGTCAGGCTGTCACGCTCCATTATGCGACCGAGTCGCTTTGCAGGATCGGACAAAACCGCAACTGTCTTATCGCAGATGCTGTCAAGTCCGCTTTCAAAAAGCGTTGGTGCATCAAGCAAAATATGCTCTGCATCAAGCTGACTTCTTACAAGCTCTGAAATATGAGGCAGTAAAGTTTTATTTAAAAGTTCGGTATTTTCCCGACTCGAAAAAGCCTTTTTAGCCATTGCCTTGCGGTCAAGACTGCCGTCGCTTGCCAAAATATCCGAACCGAAAGCGCTGACAAGAGCTTTTAATCCCTCACTGCCGCTCTCAACGGCCTTTCTTGCAAGCTTATCGCAATCAATGACCTTTATTCCCATTTTTTCCGCTACCGCAGCGGCTGTGCTTTTTCCCGAGCCGGTAGGACCTGTAAGACCGACTAAAATGCTCATTATATTACACTTCCCTCAAGCTTTATAACCTTAAATCCTGCGGCGCGGATAAGCCGATTATACACCGCAAGTCCCACTCCGCTTTTACTTGGAGCATGAATATAAACCTTTGATGCTCCCATATCATCTACCGAACGGAGCATATCGAAAAGCTCATGCGCAAGGCTCGCTTCATTTTCGCCGTCACCGTAGCAAAGCTTGGGCGAAGCGATTCTTTCAGCCTCATGCTCAAAGCATACCGCTACTCGGTCGTCAACAGAGTTTACATACTCAACAAAAGCATCCTCGTCTGCCTCAACAAGATATGTTTCCACGCTCGGAGCATAATGCTTATATCTCATTCCGGGTGAAGCCGCTTTTTCTCCTGCTTGCATCTGCTTTAATACAGCGCTGTCTATTTCAACCGTTCCGAGCAAGTCATGAAGCTGTTCATAGGTTACGGCACCCGGTCGAAGAATACGCGGCACATCCGTTGCAAGCGTAATTACCGTAGACTCAACCCCCACCTCGCAGTCCGACGATATTAAAACAGCGTCTATTTTACCGTCAAGATCATGTATAACATGCGAAGCCGAAGTAGGACTCGGTCTTCCCGAGGTATTGGCAGAGGGAGCGGCAAGCGGACCTGCGGCGCGGATAAGATCGAGCGCTACGGGATCCGACGGCATACGCACAGCCACGGTATCAAGCCCTGCACATACTCGGTCAGACACCCAGTCTCCCCTTTTCAAGACCATTGTAAAGGGACCGGGCCAAAAGGTCTTGGCGCAATCCAATGCCGCTTTAGGCAGACTTGAAGCCACCCTTTTAAGCATTTCCATATCGGATATATGAACTATGAGCGGATTATCCTGCGGACGTCCCTTTGCCAAGAACACCTTTTCTATTGCCTTATCATTATCTGCGGAGGCGGCAAGACCGTAGACAGTCTCTGTAGGCATGGCAACTATTCCGCCATTCCTTATTATTTCTGCCGCGCGTTCAATACTGCTTTCATACTCCTTGAAAGTATCAAGCCTTTGAGTGTTCATAATTACATTTGCTCCTGCTGTTCTTTTAAGGCTTCGGTGCGGTAATAGGTTATGAGCTGATCGATAACCTCGTCAATATCACCGTTCATTACCGAATCAAGCTTATAAATAGTA
>JAFPCJ010000102.1 GCA_017423885.1 Clostridia bacterium
ATATGGATAATGATTCCAAAGCGGCATTTATTGGGATAACGCTTGAAACTGACAAGCGAGATCTTTACAAGGCGCTCATGGAAGGTACGTCTTATGAAATGCTCTTAAACTTCGATAAAATGCGCGAATTCACAGGAAACATAAAAGCGCTGAAAGCAACAGGTGGCGGAGCATCGTCCGATGTTTGGCTACAGATCAAAGCCGATATTCTTGGAATGGATATCATTGCTCTTGACTGCAAAGAGGTCGGAGCGGCAGGAACAGCCGCCTTAATCGGAAATACTACGGGTATTTTTGAAGCAATTGAGAACACAGTCGAAAAAATGGCACCTGTAAGAAAAGTCTTCTCGCCAAACCAAAAGAAAAACAAAACATATTTAAGCCTTTACAAAAAGTATAAAAACCTATATAATGCAGTTAAGAATTTATAAGGTGGTTGAAATCAATGAACAGTTATATTGGAAATCCGTTGCAGATCCGCGGTGCGGAGCAATATATTCTTCAAAACGGCAAGGGCAACGGAATGCATTTTCTGTATATAAGAAACGGTTTAGGACTTGAAGTTTGGCTTTCACTCGATCGCGCGGGCGATGCGTCAAGAGTTATCTACAACGGTAAGAATTTGGGATATTTTTCTCCCTGCGGATATGTTGCGCCCCAATATTACGACTGCAACGGTGCAGGCTTCCTCAAATCCTTTACGGCAGGTTTTTTTACCACCTGCGGTCTTACTGCTGTAGGCTCACCCTGCACCGATGACGGCGAGGTCTTGCCGCTCCACGGTACCGTTTCCAACATTCCTGCAACCCTTTGCGGCATTGATGAGACAAGCGAGGGGCTCACCGTTACACTTTTAGTACGTGATGCGGTTATATTCGGAAGAAAGCTTTTAATGCGCCGTAAATATTTCTTCTCCTACAGTGAAAACCGCTTCATCGTTGAGGATACCGTCACCAACGAAGCAGATACAGAATCCCCCTATATGATAATGTATCATTGTAACATGGGTTATCCTCTGCTTAATGAAAACAGCATTGTTTCTATTCCCCACGCTTCTGTTACTCCGCGTGACGGTGAAGCCGCAAAGTACATTGAGTCTGCTTTAACGATGGAAAAGCCGCAGGCAGGCTTTGCAGAACGTTGTTATTATTATGATGTAAATGAAAAGAACGGCATTGCAAATGCAGGAATATACTCTCCTGATGCCGATTGCGGAGTTGTGCTCTCCTATGATAAGAAAGCCCTTCCCTGCTTTACCGAATGGAAAATGATGGGTAAGACCGATTACGTTTTAGGACTTGAGCCGGGAAATTGCACGCCTGACGGCAGAGATGTTTTGCGCCGCAACGGTACGCTCAAATTCTTACAGCCTGATGAGAGTGCCACCACCGCAGTAAGCTTTACCTTCTACAATGATCTCAAAAAATTTCAAGGAGCGATATAAATGTTAGTTAATCTCAAAGAAATTCTTAAAATAGCCGATGAGCGCAATATTGCTATCGGCGCATTCAACACACCCAATATGACAAGTGCGCGAGCAATTATTGCCGCCGCAGAGGAACTTGGACAGCCTGTAATAATCATGCACGCACAAATTCATGAGGAAATGGGACTTTGTGTAATGGATGAGGTTGCCCCGATGATGTTAGGTTATGCAAAAAAGGCTTCGGTGCCTGTATGTGTTCATTTAGACCACGGAACTGACCTTGATTACATTGCGCGAGGACTTGAACTTGGCTTCACTTCTGTTATGTATGACGGTTCCGCCCTTTCCGAAGAGGAAAACACCAAGAACACCAAAAAGGCGGTTGCTTTAGCCGCAAAAACAGGTGCATCGGTTGAAGCAGAAATTGGCTCTATGGGCTCGCGTGAGGGCGGCGGAGCAGACGGTAGTTCTATTTATACCGACCCCGAGACCGCTAAAAAGTTTGTTGAGGAGACAGGCATCGATGCGCTTGCTTGCGCTTTTGGCACTGCCCACGGCTTCTATGCAAGCACTCCAAAGCTTGACTTTGAGCGAGTTTCCAAGATAAACAGCTTGATTTCTGTGCCTATCGTTATGCACGGCGGCTCAGGAGTAAGCGTTGAAGACTATCGCGAGGTAATAAAGCGCGGCGTTCGTAAGGTGAATTACTACACCTATATGTCAAAGGCAGGCGCTGCGGCAATCTCGGGCAAAGAATACTCACAGCTTCATGACGCACTTTTAGATGCAATGAGCGCCATGAAAGAGGATGTTAAAAAGGCAATTACGGTATTTTCGGGTCTTTAAATGAACATATAAATGAGTAAGGTTGAATATTAAAGAAATCCCTCGGTAGTAATTAAACTATCAAGGGATTATTTTTGCACACTTTTTACTGTGCTTGGTTTTATAAAAAATAAAAGTTATTGCGAGGAACAAAGTGACGAAGCAATCCGTAATATACTTTAAATGAAAACGGATTGACACGCTACGCTCGCAATGACTATTTTTTCGTTATTTTGCTTTGAGGGGTTGGGGAAATTTAGTGATATACCTCGCTTTGCTCGGTGTGATATATTTTGCTAAAGCAAAATGTGATATTTAAAACTAAAGTTTTAAGTGATATTATATTCGCCTTTAACACTCGCGTAAGCGAATATCACTTGGACGAAGTTCAAATATCACTGCGAAGCAATATAACTCGCCAAAGGCGAATATAACTGAAAAACCGACAAGTCGAAACTTGTCGGTTTTTCTGGAGCGGGTGATGGGAATCGAACCCACACGACCAGCTTGGAAGGCTGGGATTCTACCATTGAACTACACCCGCATATTTCAAACGGCAGAAATTATAATACCATAACTTCTGCCGTAAGTCAAGTGTTTTTTTAAACTTTTTTTAATTTTCTTTAAGATCGGATGCGATGACAATATCTCCGTCTTTAACAGTCACATCAACCTTGCCGAGTAAGCCCTCGCTACCAAGTATAACGAGGTCTACCACCCTATCCTCTATTTCGCGGCGGATGATATTGCGAAGCTCGCGCGCGCCCGAGCGTGCGCCGTCACATTTAGCGGCGATATATTCGCAGACAGCATCATTATACCCAAAGGTGATAAGCTTTTCCTTTAAAGCATCAGCAAGCTCATTGAGCATTAATGACGCAATCTTCTTAAGCGAATCGAGAGACAGCGGAGCACATACCACGATCTCGTCTACCCTCGCCAAAAATTCAGGACGCAAAAACTCTCTCAAAGCCTTTTCTGCCTTCTCGCGGCTTGCTTCCTCACGTGTTTTATTAAAGCCGAGAAGTGTTTCCTTATTCTCGCTTCCTGCATTCGAGGTCATGACGATTATAGTATTTTCAAAATTAACTATTCGTCCTTGTGCATCGGTCACTCTGCCGTCATCAAGGATCTGCAGTAAAACATTAAGAACGTCGGGATGCGCCTTTTCTATCTCATCAAACAAGACTACCGAATACGGCTTTCTGCGTACCTTTTCTGTAAGCTGACCTGCCTCATCGTAGCCGACGTATCCGGGAGGCGCACCGATAAGTCTGGATACCGAGTGTTTCTCCATGAATTCCGACATATCAAGGCGGATAAGCGTTTCGGGAGTGCTGAAAAGTTGATTTGAAAGCACCTTTACAAGCTGTGTTTTACCTACACCTGTGGGACCTACGAATATAAAGGATGCAGGTCTGTGCTCTGCACCCGTTCTTACGCGTGAGCGCTTTACGGCGGCAGTAACAAGCTTTGTTGCCTCTTGCTGACCGATTATCTCGGCATTAAGAGCATCTTCAAGCCCTGCAAGCTTTTTAAGCTCGCTTTCCTCTACCTTTGAAGCAGGGATGCCTGTCCAAAGCTCTATAACCTTGGCAACATCTTTTTCAGTTACCGTAATATCCGAAGCAGGACCATAAAGGCTTTCGGACAACGCCTTATACTTTTCAATATCAGCCTTTAAAAGAGCCTGCTTTTCATAGTCGGGATTTTCAACCTCGGCTTCCAATTCCTCTAATTTAACAGAGTATTCTGCCACCTTTTTATTGGCGATATAAAGCTCGTCCACCGCTTTATTTGCAAGACTTGCACAAGCGCATGCCTCATCAAGCAGGTCTATTGCTTTATCGGGCAGAAAACGGTCAGTAACATAGCGTTCGGACAAAAGCACCACCTTACGGATTATCTCATCCGGTATTCTTACTCCGTGGTATCCCTCATAATAGCCCTTAACTCCAAGCAGAACGGCTTCAGTATCTGCAACCGACGGCTCCTCAACGGTGATCGGTTGGAAACGGCGCTCAAGAGCGGCATCCTTTTCGATATACTTTCTGTACTCCTTAAAGGTAGTAGCACCGATGACCTGAATTTCGCCGCGGGAGAGTGCAGGTTTTAAAATATTTGCGGCATTCATAGAGCCTTCGGAAGAATCTCCAGCGCCTACAAGGTTATGAATTTCATCAATAAACAGTATTACATTTCCTGCTTCCTTGACCTCTTCAATAAGTCCCTTTACTCGCGACTCAAACTGACCGCGGAACTGTGTACCTGCAACAAGACCCGTAAGATCGAGCAGATGTATCTCCTTATCAAGAAGTCTTGCAGGGGCATCACCTGCCGCAATACGAAGGGCAAGTCCCTCGGCAATAGCCGTTTTACCGACACCCGGCTCACCTATAAGACAAGGGTTATTTTTGGTACGGCGCGAGAGGATCTGTATAGTTCTGTAAAGTTCCTTATCGCGACCGATTATATTATCAAGCTTGCCTGTTTTGGCGCGCTCGGTAAGGTTTGTGCAGTATTGCTCAAGAAAACGGCGGCGCTTCTTTTTAGGCTTTTCCTTTGAATTCTTTTCGTCACCGCTCTTTGTATCCTCATTTTCCTTTTTGGTGGTACCTGTAAACGCGCCGAAAATATTATTAAGGAAAGGCATCGCAGGCGCGGTACCGAGATCAAAGGTCTCATCGTTCATGGCGGCATCGTCCGCATCCATATCCTCGGGCGACATTAGCTCCATAAACTGATTACTCATCATTTCGATATCCTCATCGGTGATATTCATTTTCTTGAGCATATCGTCAACAGGCTTTATTCCAAGCTCCTTGGCGCATACAAGGCAAAGACCGTTCGGCTCGGAATCAGGACGGGATGCATCAGACAAAAACACTACTGCCGGACGCTTTTTGCATTTGGAACATAATTTCATCATAATTTAAGAACTCCTATGGAATCAAAATGTAAACGGGGTAATAGAAAGCAGGAAACGAAGTATATGCGTAGAGTCTACCGCTTCGTGTGTGATACCCAAAAATCCGTTTGAAACAGAAGCAATAAAGCCTACAAGCATACAGAATATCAAGGCAAATATTGTTCCCTCAACAAAGCCGATAATACCGCCGAGTGTTCGGTTAAGCTTACCGACAATACTGAATGAGAATAGCTTATTAAGAAGCTTTGCGAGCAAATGCACAAGGAAAAGCAGAAGAATAAACAGCAGTACCGTACAAAGCATTCCGAAAACCTTTACAAATATGGGACGAATGGTTGCGTCAAGCGCTCTTTCTACCGTTTCGGAAACATTACCGTTATCAAGCTCGGTTACCTTTTGCAGGATGCCGTCCTTTGAAATGCCGAATTTATCTGCATTTTCCGATATAATATCGGGCAACGCCTCGTAGCCTTTATCTATAAGCTCTTGGGCGGTGGTTGCGGCGGTCTCTCCCGTAATTTTTACAAGCTGCGGAGAAACAGCGTTGTCATAAACAGCGCCCGAAATCACACTTCCGAAGCTTACCGCTATCAAGACTGCGGCAATATAGCCTGCAACCTCAACAAATGTACGGACAAAGCCTTTGCGTGCCGCTATTGCGATGCACAAAACAATTATTCCTAAAACAATAGCATCAAGTATTATACTCATTTAACTGTCTCCTTTTTTAGCAGTAAGCTCAAGTCGGCTTATTGCGCCGTTAGATATAACAGCAACCTCATCGGCTGAAATGACCGCAAGCTTTACAGCTCCAAAGCCGCACTCTGCACTGCTTATAAGCTTTCCTGTTCGGTCAAAAAGATATACCTTGGTGTCGCTTATACAATAAATATGATTTTTAGCCGCTACTATATCACTTATAATACCGTTAAAATCAAATTCTGCCTGCTTTTGTCCTTTTTTCGAAAACAGAACTATCTTATTATCAGCCTGATTTGCCTTACGGTTAAAGGCGAGAAGCGTGCCGACCGAGGAGCTTCTTGCAATGGCGAGTGAGCGGTCAGACGAATAATCGGTACGCTCAAACTTCTTCCATGAAATAAAGCTGTAGGAGTTTTCCGTACAAACTGTTATTCCTGCCTTTTCCGATTCAAGACGGTAAATGGGACGGTCGACAAAATCGGCTGTAAAAATAGGATCGGCACTATCATAATCAAGTATTAAAAGCTTGGAGCTTAAATGTCCGTCGGTCGCAAAGACCGTTGCTACCGCAAGCTTTTTACCGTCGGGAGAAAGTGCTGTAGCGATAACCGTTCCGGTTGCGGAATACCATTCGTATAAAAGGTGATCCTTTTTATCGTATACGCTTACGACCGAGGCATATTCGGTAGAACGGGTGGCAACTGCATAGCTTCCGTTGCGCGCTATAGCGGCAGTAAGAATATTAGTTTCAGTCTCGATCTCATTTACTGCACCCTCAAGGTTATATATGACCGCTTTAGATCCGTTCTGATCAAATAAAAACGCTCTTGTTTCGCTCGTTTTAAGTATCGGTGAAGCGTAGCCGTGAGAAAGTGACCATATTTTTTTGCCGCCTGAAGAAACGGCTTCAAGTTGGGAGTCGGTCAGCACATAAAAATAGTTGGATTTAGTGACAGTTTCCATCGCTTCGGTACCGTATAGCTCAATGGGAAAGCTTCCCTTTCCAAAAGTTGAGGTGAAATTACCGAGCGTTTCGGCTATACCCATCGGAAGAAGCGTCTGCAAAACGATAACGACTACCAATATCGCCGCCAAAGCCACTGCAAAGGTTCTCATTCTTTTGCGGCGAATGATCTTTTTGCCTGTAATCACGCGTACCTTCGCTTCGCTTTTTTCCGTTTCGCGTTTTTGAGGTTCTTCATCATCAAATTCTATCTTTATCTTTTCTTTTTTAGGTCTTGGGTGCTTAGAAGCGCTTGCACGCATTCTGTGCACCTTTCTTTTTTTGTAATCGGGCATATATATCCACCCCCCTAAATATCAATAGAAAACTTTATTTAAAAACAGTCCGTGCGCAGGAGCGGTCTCCCCCGCCGCGGCACGGTCGCGGCATTCGAAAATTTTCTCGGCACAATCCACAGCAAGTCTGCCTTGAGATACTGCAAGTGCAGTACCCGTTATTATACGCACCATATTGTACAAAAAGCCGTCCGCCGAGACCGAAAGTGCAGGTAAGCCGCCATCTGTTATCATCTGACAGTCGCTCACTGTTCTGACGGTATCTGTAACGCTCTTACCCGATGAGCTGAAAGGCTCAAAATCATGAGTGCCCACAATCGTTTTGCAAAAATCATTCATTCGCTTTATATCAAGCTCTTTTTCAACACGCAATGCATATCGGGATAAAAAAGGATCGGTGATTCGGCTTTCGTAAAATCTGTAAACGTAATTTTTACCCTTGGCGCTGTACCGTGCATGAAAATCGGGTGCCACCTCTTGACAGTTTTTCACCGCAATGTCATTGGGCAAAACGGAGTTAAGTCCGCGAAGAAACGCTTCATCGGGAATATTATCCGCACAATCAAGATGACAGCAAAACTCTCTTGCATGAACGCCTGCATCGGTGCGGCTGCATCCCGTAAGAGCAGGCCGCTCGCCCAATATCCGCTCAAGAGAATCCTGCATTACCTGCTGAACGGTAAGAGCATTCTGCTGAACCTGCCAGCCGTGATAATCGGTGCCATCATAGGCTATCGTAAGCAACATTCGTTTCATTTGCCCACCGCCTTAAATCAGACCTGTCAGCAAGGAGCCTGCACAGACCGCTACGCAAATCAAAGAAGCCACAATGTCCTTTGCAGTAAGCTTTAACTGCTTCATACGCACTCTGCCCTCTCCGCCGTTATAGCAACGGCATTCCATAGCCTCTGCAAGCTCGTATGCGCGGCGAATCGCAGAAATCAACAAAGGTATAAGTATGGGAATAAGCGCACGTATTCTCTCAAGCAGCTTACCGTTTTCAAGGTCAGCTCCGCGAGCCTTTTGCGCATTCATTATCTTTTCGGTCTCCTCAACAAGAGTAGGAATGAAGCGCAGAGCTATAGTCATCATCATAGCAAGCGTATGCACCGCATTTTTAAGACCAATAAAGCGCAAGGGAGAAAGCAAACTTTCAATACCGTCAGTAAGATCGTTAGGTGTAGTGGTATAGGTAAGCAGAGAACTTAACAAAATGAGCAACATTATTCTTACGCCCATAAATGCAGCGCGGTAAAGTCCGCCCGTGGTTATCTTTATAAAGGAATACTCAAACAGAACACTTCCGCCGCTTGAATAAAAGATATTTATTGCCGCTGTAAATAAGAGTATCACCCATATAGCCTTTAGATTTTTAAGAAACATCTTTACGGGTATACGGCTGATAACGGCGGTAACTAAAAATAGGAGCGCAAACACTGCTATGCCTAAAAAACCGTCAACAATAAACAAAAATACAATAAGGGCAATAAGTGCTAAAAGCTTTACACGCGGGTCAAGACGGTGCAAACAAGAATTCCCCTCAACATACTGACCAAAGGTTATATCCTTAAGCATTGCCGTTACCCTCCTTTACGAAGGTCAAATACTCAACCGCATCCTCTACTGTAAAAATATCGGCAGGGACATCTATACCGCGTGAGCGTATCTTTTCAAACACCTGTGTAACTATCGGAACATCAAGTCCCGCACTACGAAGCACCTCGGGACGTGAAAATACCTTTTTCGTATCGTCAAACATCAGAAGCTTACCGTCATTCATTACTATAAGACGGTCGGCAAGCATTGCCATATCCTCCATGTTATGAGAGATGATAATAACGGTAGCGCCGCTCGAATTGCGGTAATCTCTTATCATTTTCACAACATCTGCCCTGCCTTTAGGGTCAAGTCCCGCTATCGGCTCATCAAGGATAAGAACCTTTGGGCGCATAGCCATAACGCCTGCAATGGCAACTCGGCGCTTTTCACCGCCCGAAAGCTCAAATGGCGAGCGCTCATAGTATTCCTCGGGGATGCCGATAAGCTCGCATATCTCGGTGACGCTTTTTTTAAGTTCATCCCCCGAAAGTCCCATATTTTTAGGACCGAACGCAATATCGGAAAAAACCGTTTCCTCAAAAAGCTGATATTCGGGGTACTGAAAAACAAGACCCACCTGAAAGCGAACATTCTTTATTTTTTTCGGATTTTCCCAGATATCCCTGTCCTCAAACAGCACCTTACCGTCGGTCGGCTTCAAAAGACCGTTAAGCTGTTGTACAAGGGTGGATTTACCCGAACCCGTATGTCCAATGATACCTACTATCTCACCGCTTTCTATGCCAAAGGAAACATCGCTTACGGCATCATGAGTAAACATATTACCCGAGCCGTAGCTATAGGTGAGAGAGCGTACCTCAAGAATATATGACAATCAGTTTTCCTCCAAATCAAACGCGCTGATAATAGCCTGCGCAGTATCTTCTACCGACAATACATCGGTTGGGACAAGACTGTTCTTTTCACGCAGTCTGAACAGCAACTCGGTGGTCTGCGGAACATCGAGACCTACAGATTTCAATAGTTTAATATCGTTAAATACCGTTTTAGGAGTTCCGTCGGAAATAATCTTACCGTCATTCATGACAAGTACTCTGTCGGCAAGCTCGGCTTCCTCCATAAAATGGGTTATAAGAACTACCGTTTTCCCCTTTTCACGGTTAAGACGAACTACCGTATCGATTATTTCGCGTCTTCCCTTGGGGTCAAGCATGGCGGTAGGCTCATCAAGAACTATACATTCGGGCTGCATTGCTATAATTCCTGCAATGGCAATGCGTTGCTTTTGTCCGCCCGAAAGATGATGCGGGGTAGATTTTCGGAATTCATACATTCCAACCGCCTTCAGCGCTTCGTCAACCCTCATGCGGGTCTGCTCGGGCTTAAGACCGAGATTTTCGGGACCAAAAGCCACATCCTCCTCAACTATTGAGGCCACAAGCTGATTATCGGGGTTTTGGAAAACCATTCCTACCCGTCTTTTTATTTCTATCTCCCGCTCTTCATCGCGAGTGTTTATACCGTCAACCAGAACATCACCCGTTTCGGGCTTATAAAGTCCGTTAAGAAGCTTTGCAAGCGTAGATTTTCCCGAGCCGTTATGCCCGAGTATTACAGTAAAGCTTCCGCGTTCAATGTCAAGGTTAAAATCGCGTATTACGGTATTGACCTTATCGCCGTCGGTATACTCAAAGGTTACATTCTTTACCTCAATATGCTTATCCATTATCAGTCTTTCTTCCAAATAGTTGTGTTGCCGCAGGGCAGAACGATATCACGCTTGGTGACCTTAAGGCCGATCTCATCGGTATATACACTACCCTTGCCAAAGGCTATATGCTGACGCACCATATAGTTTAGTATCGTAGGCGAAAGTCCGCCTGTGTATGAATTAAGGAATACAAATTCGGCGTTATCGGAAAGTATTTTTCCGGTTTCGCAAAGCAGTTCTGAAAGCTGTTGTTCAAGCTTCCATACTTCACCGTTCGGTCCTCTGCCGTAGGACGGCGGATCCATAATAACGGCATCATATTTATTGCCGCGGCGTATCTCTCTTTTGATGAATTTCATGCAGTCATCCACAAGCCAACGCACGGGGCGGTCGGCAAGACCGCTTGCATTTGCATTTTCCTTCGCCCAAAGCACCATGCCTTTTGAAGCATCAACATGGGTGACCTTTGCACCTGCCTTAAGGCAAGCAATGGTAGCGGCGCCCGTATATCCGAACAGATTGAGCACCGAAAGCTCCCTGCCGCTTTTTTCTATAAGCTCGCGTGCAAGCGTCCAGTTGACCGCCTGCTCGGGGAAAAGACCCGTATGCTTAAAGCCCATCGGTTTTAATCTGAAGGTAAGCTCCTCGTAGCCGATGCTCCATACATCGGGCACCTTTTTGAGTGTCTCCCAATATCCGCCACCCGAATTTGAACGGTGGTACACCGCATGAGCGCTTTTCCATCTGTCATCGCGATGCCCCTCGTTCCAAATGACCTGCGGATCGGGACGGATAAGAATTATATCGCCCCATCTTTCAAGGCGCTCACCGTTATCGGCATCTATAAGCTCATAATCAAAGAAGTTTTTTACTTCACGCAAAATTACATACTTCCTTTATTTTTTTATCAAAACATAGTCTGTTGAGCAGAATTAGGTTGTATCCCTAAATGCTCATAGCCCAAGGGTGTTACGCATCTGCCGCGCGGAGTACGCGCCAAAAAGCCTATCTGCATAAGATACGGCTCATACACATCCTCAATGGTGATCGCCTCTTCGCCTACTGCCGCAGCCAAGGTCTCAAGACCGACAGGACCGCCGCCGTAGGTGGTTATAATGGTTGTAAGCATACGGCGGTCAAACTCATCAAGACCTAATTCGTCGATCTCAAAGCGTTCAAGCGCCTTATGTGCGACATCAAGGGTGATCACACCGTCAAACTCGACCTGCGCAATATCACGCACACGGCGAAGCAGGCGGTTAGCTATACGCGGTGTACCTCTCGAGCGCGAGGCAATCTCCAAAGCGCCCTCGCGGTCTATCCCGATACCGAGGATGCCTGCCGAGCGGGTTATGATCCTGCCAAGCTCCTCGGGGCTGTACAGCTCAAGACGCAGCAATACGCCGAAGCGGTCACGAAGCGGAGCAGTAAGCTGACCCGAGCGCGTAGTAGCGCCTACAAGCGTAAAATGCGGAACATCAAGTCTTATTGAGCGCGCCGAGGGACCTTTTCCGAGAATTATATCAAGCGAAAAATCTTCCATAGCAGGATAAAGTATCTCCTCAATGTTGCGCGAAAGACGGTGTATCTCATCGATAAAAAGCACATCTCCCTCATTAAGCGAGGTCAGAATAGCCACAAGGTCCCCTTGCTTTTCAATGGCGGGACCCGATGTAACACGGAGGTTTACCCCCATTTCATGTGCTATAATGCCTGAAAGAGTGGTCTTACCGAGTCCCGGCGGTCCGTAAAGCAGGACATGATCGAGCGATTCATGCCTTTTAAGCGCGGCTTTAATATATATGCTCAAATTATCCTTGGCTTTTTCCTGACCGATATAGTCATCAAGCGTTTTGGGACGCAAGGATAACTCTGTATCAACATCTGCACGCGAATATTCGGGAGAGACTATTCGATTTTCAAAATCCATCTCATTTTCAATCATTTATTACAGCCCCCTTGCAAGAGATTTTAAAGCAAGCTTAATAAGCTCCTCGGGAGAAAGTGCGGGATCGTGCTTGCCGACCGCCATTGCCGCTTCGCTTTGGGTATATCCGAGCGAAGTAAGTGCTTCTATAGCCTCGGAAGCGTTGGTGTTCTTGGTTGCATTTCCAACCGAAACCACTTCTGCAAGTCCGTTATCGCTTGCCAAAGCGCCGACCTTATCCTTCAGTTCAAGCACGATTCTTTGAGCAAGCTTTGAGCCTACGCCTGAAGCCGCGGTAAGAGAACGCGAGTCACCGCTTGCTATACAAAGCAAAAGACGGTCACTCGTAAACTGCGAAAGTAAAGCAAGACCGATTTTTGCGCCTACGCCGCTTACAGTAGTTATAAGCTTGAATGCTTCCATTTCTCCGCGCGAGAGAAAACCGTAAAGATCGAAAGCATCCTCGCGCACCGAAAGATGGGTATATAAAAATACTTCGTTGCCTAAAGGCGGCAAAGCCGCAGAGGTCACAGCGGTAATAAAACAACGCATGCCTACTCCTGCACACTCAACAACTGCACAAGTATTATCCTTATCTATAAGCTTTCCTCTTAACGATGCAATCATTTTCTTTTCTCCTGCGAATATAATTTTCCTATCGTATTCCCTGCCGAATGACCGTGGCACACAGCCAAAGCCAACGCATCTGCGGTATCGTCAGGCTTTGGAACTGCCTTTAAGGACAAAAAACTTTTGATCATTTCCATAACCTGATGCTTTTCAGCCTTGCCGTAGCCTGTAATGGCAGATTTTACCTGAAGCGGAGTATACTCATATATTTCAACCCCGCGCATTTTTGCCGCAAGTAATATTACTCCGCGTGCCTGCGCCACATCAATAGCGGGAGTAGTGTTGGTATTAAAATAAAGCTTTTCGATCGAAAGATGATCGGGCTTGTACTTATCTATAATGGTGAGCATGTCCTCAAAGATAGATTGAAGGCGGTCGGCAAAAGGTGTGTGTGCGGTAGTTGTAATAGCACCGTAGCCTACCGTTTTAAAACGCAGACCGTCAAAGTCAACTATGCCGTAGCCGACTATCGCATACCCCGGATCAATACCCAAAATCCGCAAAGATATACACCCCCAATATATATTTAATATATTATAGCACAAATATATATTAACGGCAACATTTTTTTAAGAATTTACACTTAAGTTTTTAATCAAATATTGCAACGATTGCCTGTCAAGTTACCCGACCGCCGAAAAATGCAAAAAAGGGACGGATGATCCGTCCCATACAGATATAATTTTTTATACTCGGTCAGCCCACGCTAATTGCAAAATGCCTTGCTATATCGGCAATCAATCTATCCATTGAAAGCTTTAATTCCTTGGGCGCGTGCAAAGAGGATGTCTCCATATTGATCACACCCTGATACTTAATTTCGCGCAAAGCGTTAATGAAATCCTGCCAATCGATTATACCGGCGTATGGCAACATATGCTGATCACTCAAACCGTCATTATCATGGATATGTAAGCAATGAAGACGATTTGAAAGCGTTCTGACAGCATCGCCTATATTGTCCCCTGCTACAAAACGTTGACCGGAATATACGGCGTGCCCTGTATCAAGGCAGGCAACTACGTACTCGCTGTCGATAGCATCTATGCAGTCCGCAAGTTCTTTTGCAGTACCGCAGGGCATATGTCTTCCCGGCATATTTTCAAGTGCTATCTTAACATTGTATTCCTTTGCATATTCTGCAAGCATTCCGAAATATTTTATATTCTCCAATACATGCTCGGCATGATGCTCACTCGGTGCCCACATCGTAGGCATAACGGGATGCATTACAA
>JAFPCJ010000103.1 GCA_017423885.1 Clostridia bacterium
GAGCATCTCAAGATCAAAGCCCTGCTTTACGCCATCGGTATCAATGGAATTTACTACTATCTCGCCCGCGCCATTTTGGACACAGCGCTTTATCCATTCTATAGCTTCCATTCCCGTGTTTTCGCGTCCGCCCTTTGAAAAGACTCTGAAAACGCCGTCAACACGCTTTATATCAGCCGAAAGCACCACACACTGATCGCCGTAACGCTTTGCCGCTTCATATACAAGGTCGGGATTTCTGATAGCGCCCGAATTGACGCTCACCTTATCCGCTCCGCACTTAAGCACGCGGTCAAAATCCTCTACGGTATTTATACCGCCGCCGACGGTAAGCGGAATAAAAACGCTTTTTGCAGTTTCACAAAGAATATCGGTAAAAAGCTTTCTGCCCTCTGCCGATGCTGTTATATCATAAAAAACCAGCTCATCGGCACCGTTTTCGCTGTAAAACTTTGCAAGCTCAATGGGCGAGGAAACATCGTGCAGTCCCTCAAAATTTACACCCTTAACAACCCTGCCGTCACGCACATCAAGACACGGAATTATTCTTTTGGTTATCATTTTGCCACCTCTATAGCTTCAGCAAGGCTTATCGCTCCTGTATAATAAGCCTTACCTATAATAGCACCGTAAAGCTCCATTTTACGCAAAGCACGTACATCCTCCATTGAGGAAACGCCGCCCGAAGCAATTATCTGCATTTTAAGCTTCTGACCGAGTTCGCGGTACAGCTCGAGATTGGTTCCCTGCATAGCACCGTCCTTTGAGATATCGGTGCAAATAAGGGTAGTAATACCCTTTGATTGCATATCAAGACAGAACTGCTCTGCGGTAAGCGTTGAGCTTTCAGTCCAACCCTTTACCGCAACAAAGCCATCCTTAATATCAGCGCCTATGGCTATTTTTTCGCCGTATTTGAGCGCGGCTGCGGCGGCAAAATCGGGATCGGTCACCGCGGCGGTACCGAGAATTACACGGTCAACACCTGCGCTGACATAGCGGTCTATCACTTCCATACTGCGTATTCCGCCACCGACCTCGCAAAAAAGTCCTGTATTCTCTTTTATCTTGCAGACGGTATCAAGATTGGGGGTAGTTCCGCTTTTGGCGCCCTCAAGGTCAACAAGATGAATATGAGTAGCTCCGCTTCGGACAAAATCCTTTGCCACCTCAAGCGGCTGATCGTTATAAACTGTCATCTGCGCATAATCGCCCTTAAACAGGCGCACGGCTTTGCCGTCAAACAAATCTATCGCAGGATATATTATCATAATTTCACTCCAATTCGCAAAAAGCGCGAAGAATATTCAGTCCCACATTTCCGCTCTTTTCAGGATGGAACTGACAGCCGTAAACATTTCCGTTTTGCACCGCCGCAGTAAGCTCTGCGCCGTACTCGGCATCGGCTATGACCGCGTCTTTACAATCGGCGGCATAGAAAGAATGGACGAAATACACATGGTCTCCATCCTTTAAATATTTGAATATCGGGCTTTTTCTTTTGAATTTCAGCGAGTTCCAGCCGATGTGAGGTATTTTATAGTCCTTCGGAATAACCTCGCTTATCGGGCGAACACTGCCCGATATAAGTCCCAAGCCCTCATGAACTCCGTATTCATAGCTTTTATCAAAAAGCAGTTGCATACCAAGGCAGATGCCCATAATAGGCTTACCCTTTGCCGCCTGCTCACAAAGCACTTCGCCAAGTCCGCTCGCCTTAAGCTTTTGGGCAGCATCTCCAAATGCTCCGACGCCCGGTAAAATCAGTCTGTCCGCCGCGCGTAAGACCTCGGGATCGGAAGTAACGAGCGCATCATAGCCTATAGCCGCAAATGAGCTTTTAAGCGAAAAAAGGTTGCCTACGCCGTAATCAATTATTGCGATCATTACAGAACTCCTTTAGTAGAGGGTATCTCGTTTGCAAATTCGGCATCTATTGCAACTGCGGCGCGAAGTGAACGCGCGACCGACTTGAAGGCTCCCTCAATTATATGATGCGAATTTTTTCCTGCAAGCTGTTTTATATGCAAGGTACAGCAGGCATTGCGGATAAAGCCAAGCCAGAACTCTTCAACAAGCTCGGTATCAAGCTCTCCGACCTTTTCGCAAGGTATTTCAAGACCGTATTCAAGGTGTCCTCTTCCCGAAATATCTACTGCGGAAAGAATGAGCGACTCATCCATAGGGAGTATCGCGCTTCCGTAACGGACTATACCGCGATTATCTCCGAGCGCCTTTTTAATCGCTTGTCCGAGCGCTATGCCTATATCCTCTACTGTGTGGTGAAAATCGACCTCGGTATCGCCATTGCACTTAAGCGTAAGATCAAATCTTGAGTGCTTGGCAAAAAGGGTAAGCATGTGGTCAAGAAAGCCGCATCCCGTAGCTATTTCAGCCGCTCCCTTACCGTCAATTACAAGTTCAAGGGAAATTTGGGTCTCTGCGGTATTACGCTCAATAATTGCTTTTCTCATTGCCGTTCCTCCAATATTTCTTTAACTTTTTCAATAAAGATCTCCATCTGTTCCATAGAGCCGATGGTTACTCGGTTGTATTCCTTTAATCGGGGAGTTTCAAAGTGGCGCACCAAAACGCCCTTTTCCCGAAGTGCCGAATAAAGCTCGGCTCCCGATATTCTGTCGCTTTTAACGAACAGAAAATTAGCAGACGATCGGGGCATGGAAAATCCAAGCTTTTCAAGCGCACTTGCGGTATATTCGCGTATTCTTACTATCTCGGCGCAGTTTTTAACGGTATATTCATAGTTTTGCATTACAGCAAGTCCTGCCGCCATAGTCATACTGTTTATATTATAGGGGTTGGTAGAATACTTGATGGTATTAAGGTCTCTTATAAGCTCTCGGTTTCCGACACCGAAGCCAAGTCTCGCTCCTGCCATCGAGCAGGATTTCGAAAAGGTGCGGGTAACCAAAAGATTATCATACTTATGAACAAGCGGAATACAGCTTTCGCCGCCGAATTCTACATAAGCCTCATCTATAACCACTATGCTGTTGCGGTTACTGCTGACGATTTGCTCGATTTGGTCTATTGACAGCAATATTCCCGTAGGAGCATTAGGATTTGCGATAAATACCGTTTTATTTACCCCGATATACTCTTCTACGCATACCGACATATCCTCATGCAACGGTATTTCCTCATAAGGCACGCCGTGAAGAAGGGCAAACACCTTATAAAATCCGTAGGTTATATCGGGAAATACCGCAGGATGCTCCTTATCGCAAAATGCCATAAATGCAAAGTTCAGTATTTCATCCGAGCCGTTTGTAAGAAGCACCTCGTCCTTTTCAAGACCGTAATACTGCGCTACCGCTTCTGTAAGCGCGGCGCACTCGGGGTCAGAATAAAGCTGTAAGCTTTCTGCCGCTTTTTCCGCCGCTTTTACAGCGGCTTCACACGGAGCAAAGGGCGACTCATTGGTATTAAGCTTTATAAACTTCTGTTTTTTAGGCTGTTCACCCGGTGTATACGGTACAAGAGAGGAAAACCTTGAACTGAAAAATCTGCTCATTTTTAGTTCTCCTCTAATCTGATAACAGCACTTTTCGCATGCGCCGTAAGTCCTTCCTTGCGGGCAAAAAACGCTACTTCCTCGGCTACCTTTTCAAGCGCCTCACGAGTATAATAGGTGTACTGTGTTTTCTTTATAAAGTCATCGACCGAAAGCGGACTTGAGAATTTAGCCGTACCGCTTGTAGGCAGGGTGTGATTAGGTCCTGCAAAATAGTCTCCCAAAGCCTCGGGACAATTTCTTCCCATAAATATGGAGCCTGCATGACGGATGCTGTCAAGATAATCAAAGGGATCATCCACACAAAGCTCAAGATGCTCGGGTGCTATCTCATTTGCTATATCTATAGCCACCTTCAGGTCATCTGCTACGATTATCTTACCGTTATTATCGATCGAAGCGCGGGCTATCTCGGCGCGTTCAAGCGTTGGTATCTGTAGTTCAAGCTCGTCCCTTACTGCCTTTGCAAGCTCATAGGAATCGGTCACAAGCACAGCGCTTGCAAGCTTATCGTGCTCGGCTTGCGAGAGAAGGTCTGCCGCGGCATGGCGGGCATTGCTTTTAGAGTCAGCGACAATAAGTATCTCGCTCGGTCCTGCTATCATATCAATAGAGACCACGCCGAAAACCTGTCTTTTAGCCTCTGCGACAAATGCGTTTCCGGGACCTACTATCTTATCGACCTTCGGAATACTTTCGGTTCCGTAAGCAAGCGCGGCTATAGCCTGCGCTCCGCCCACCTTAAATATCTTATCCACGCCTGCGATACAAGCGGCGGCGAGAATAACGGGATTGACCTTACCGTCAGCCGAGGGCGGAGTTACCATTACCACCTCGGGACAGCCTGCAATCTTTGCAGGAATTGCATCCATCAGAACGGTAGACGGATATGCCGCAGTACCGCCGGGAACATAAAGACCTGCACGGTCAACGGGAATTATTTTCTGTCCTGTTACAACGCCCTTACTGTTATTGATTATAAAGCTGTTTCTTACCTGCTTTTCATGAAAGCTTCGGATGTTTTCTGCGGCTCGGCGCAACACATCCAAAAACCTCGGCTCAACCGAAGCGAATGCCTCGTCAAGCTCCTCTCGGCTCACCTGAAGCGAAGAAAGCTTTGCTTTATCAAATTTTTCGCAGTAAAATTTAAGCGCTTCATCCCCTCGCGCGCGCACATCCTTTATTATCTCGGATACGGTATCCTCAACATTTATATTACTTTCGGCGCGTGCAAATATCTCGCTGTTTTCTACCTCGCCGTATTTCAGTATCTTTATCATTTCTTTTCCTCCGTTTGAGCGGCAAGCTCACTCTTTATCCGCTCGATAAGGTCATATTTGAATTTATAGCTCGATTTATTAGCTATAAGACGTGCGCTTATCGGAACAATGCTCTCTATTACCTCGAGAGA
>JAFPCJ010000104.1 GCA_017423885.1 Clostridia bacterium
AAGGTCGGTCATGAACTGAAGCTGACGCTCGGTGTTGCCCGAGGACATCGGCAATGTAAGACAGCCTACCTTGTGAGAGCCGCCGTTAAGTCCCGGACCGCCTGTAAACAGACCGTAGCCGTAGCTTACGTGGCAGACATCCTCCTTAGTGCCGCCTGCCGCCACAATGGCGCGTGCACAGCAGTCCTCCCAAAGGTCTATATCGTTCTGGGTGTAAAAAGCAACAACGCGCTTACCCGTGGTTCCCGAGGTAGACTGAATTCTTACGCAATCCTCAAGCGGCGCCGCCAACAGCCCGTAGGGGTATGCCTCGCGCAGGTCTGCCTTGGTAAGGAAGGGAAGCTTTTTAAGATCGTCAACACCCTTGATATCCTCGGGGGTAACGCCCTTTTCTTCCATCTTCTTGCGGTAATAGGGAACGTTATCCCATACGTGCTTTACCTGCTTTACAAGGCGTTCGTTCTGCCACTCGCGTATCTGCTCGGGTGACGCGGTCTCAATTTCGGGTTGAAAGTAATTGCTCATTTTAATCTCACCTTTATATTAGTTTATTGCACGTCCAAGTGCAAAAGCCTTCTTATTAAGCTCTAAAAACTTCTCGGGAACGCTTGCCTCAAGCGCTTCGATCCATTTTTCCTCGGGGAAATCAAAGGAATTTGAAAGGATTCCGAGAAGAACGACGTTTACCGCCTTGATGCTTCCTGCCTGAGCAGCCTTTTCCAAAGCATCAACGCTTATTACGTTTGCCGCCTTTTTAAGGTCATCAATAATACCGTCGGGATACTCTGCCGCTCCTGTAATAACGGGCATCGGGTCAATGGCACGGTCGTTAACAATGATAGTTCCGCCCTCTTTAAGGAAGGGAAGCGCGCGCATAGCCTCAAGGCGTTCAAATGCGAGTATCACGTCAGCTTCGCCGTTATCGATAATGGGAGCGCTTACGCTCTCGCCGTATTTAACATAGGTAACAACGCTTCCGCCGCGCTGACTCATACCGTGTACCTCGGATACCTTGACATCAAAGCCCTGTCCGATGATAACATTGCCGAGAATACGGCTGGCAAGCAGAGTTCCCTGACCGCCTACGCCGACGATCATAATATTCTTCTGTGCGGTCATTATGCTTCCTCCTTTGAAATAGCGCCGAAGGGGCAGACGTTTACGCAAAGTCCGCATCCGTTGCACTGTGTAAGATCTATTGTGGGCTTGCCGTCCTTGCGTGAGATAGCAGGACAGCCCATCTTCATGCAAAGTCCGCAGTTGCGGCATTTATCCTTGTCTATCGTGCAGTGACCGGTGTACTTGACCGTTTTGAGCAGGGCACAGGGGCGCTGTGCTATAATGACCGACGGCTCCTCGGCTGCAAGCTCCTCGCGTACTGCCGCTTCAAAGCCCTTAAGGTCAAACGGATCCTCAACGCGGACGCGCTCCACTCCTACTGCCTTACAAAGTGCCACAAGGTCTACCTGACGTGTAGCCTCTCCGCGGATGGTCTTACCGGTGGTGGGGTTGTCCTGATGACCGGTCATACCGGTGATAGAATTATCAAGGATGATAACGGTGTTATTGCCCTTGTTGTATACGATATCTATAAGTCCCGTAATGCCTGAATGGATAAAAGTAGAGTCACCGATTACCGAAACGAGCTTCTTGTTGAACTCATCACCGCGCGCCTTTGCCATACCGTGAGCCGCGCTGACCGATGCACCCATGCAGATGGTGGTATCTACCGAGGAGAGCGGAGCTACAGCGCCAAGCGTATAACAGCCGATATCTCCCGAAACGGTAACGCCTAACTTTTTAAGCACATAGAAGGTGCCACGGTGGGGACAGCCTACGCAAAGCACAGGCGGACGTGCAGGTATCTGCGCGATCTGTGCCGATGCGGTATCCTCGCCAAGCACTGCCTTTTTGATCATATTCTGTGAGTATTCACCGAGTAAGGAGAAATGCTCCTTGCCCTTTACGGTGATACCGAGTGACTTTATAAACTGCTCGAAGATGGGGTCAAGTTCCTCGATGCACCAAAGCTCCTCAACGCTCTCGGCAAACTCACGGATAAGCTTTTCGGGAAGCGGATAGACAAGACCGAGCTTCAAGTAATTTGCCTTATCTCCGAGAGCCTCTTTAGCGTATGTGAAAGCAGCCCCCGAGGAGATAACGCCTATCTTGGCGCCGTTATCCTCAACCGTGTTGAAGGGGCAATCATTGGCAAACTCGCGTAAAGCCGCCTCGCGCTGTTCTACTATAACATGGCGCTGTTTTGCCATTGCAGGCATCATAACGTGCTTGGGTATATTCTTTTCGTAGTCCTTAAGCGCTACTTCCTCGGGGTCATACAGCTCTACAAGGCTCTGCGAATGGGAGACGCGGGTAGAAAGACGGACGAAAACAGGAGTGTCATACTTTTCACTCAACTCAAATGCCGCCTTGGTAAAATCGCGGCATTCGGCAGAATTCGAAGGCTCAAGCATGGGAATCTTTGCCGCCGCGGCATAATGGCGCGAATCCTGCTCGTTCTGCGAGGAATGCATACCGGGGTCATCGGCAACACAGAAAACAAGTCCGCCGTTGGCTCCGATGTAGCTTACCGTAAACACAGGGTCAGCCATAACGTTGAGACCTACGTGCTTCATGCAGGACATAGCTCTTGCTCCTGCAATGGATGCGCCTATTGCGACCTCTGCCGCAACCTTTTCGTTAGGCGCCCACTCTACGTAAACATCCTTATACTCAACTACCGATTCGGTTATCTCGGTAGAGGGAGTTCCGGGGTATGAGGAAACCACCCTTACTCCCGCTTCATAGGCTCCGCGCGCAACAGCGGCGTTGCCGAGCATCAGTTTTTTCATTTTGTATTCTCCCTTTAGTTTTCTATCTCGTTCTGATCGGCTATAAGATTATCCGAGCCGTAGCGCTTGCGAAGCACAGGCTTTTCGATCTTACCCGTGGGGTTGCGCGGAATATCGGCAAAGATGAGCTTACGCGGACGCTTGTAGCGCGGCAGCTCCTGACAGAATTCGTTTACCTCTTCCTCGGTAAGCGTCATGCCTTCCTTTACCTCTATAACAGCCGCCGCTATCTCTCCGAGACGCGCATCGGCAAGACCGATGACTGCGGCATCCTTTATTTTTTCATTCTTACGCAGGAAGTTTTCGATCTGAACAGGGTAGAGGTTTTCTCCGCCCGTAATAATAACGTCCTTTTTACGGTCTACAAGATAAATAAATCCGTCTTCATCCTGCTTTGCCATGTCGCCTGTATAGAGCCAGCCGTCATCAGTAAGTATTTCCTTTGTAGCTTCAGGGTTTTTGTAGTAGCATTTCATAAC
>JAFPCJ010000105.1 GCA_017423885.1 Clostridia bacterium
CGGTGAGCTTGATATACTTTCGGGTGCACTTGATGATGCATTTTCGTTGCTTAAATGCGGCGGAGTTCTTTCGGTAATTACCTTCCATTCCTTGGAGGACAGAATAGTAAAGCAGAGCTTTCGTGAATACTGTACGGGCTGTATATGTCCGCCCGATATTCCGGTGTGCGTTTGTGGAAGGAAACCGCAAGGAAAATTACTTACCCGCAAGCCGATCGAGGCTTCAAGCGAGGAATTAAAGGAAAATCCGCGAAGCAGAAGTGCAAAGCTTCGCAGTATTGTAAAACTTTAAAAAGGGGGCCCCACAGGTGGACAATCTGAAGTATTATAACGAGTCCTTGGCGTATGACTTTGAAATGTTTATGCCGCATACCGAAGAGCGCGAAAAGGACAATATAATAAAAATGCCTGAGCCCAAGGTGCGCGCACGCCAGCATGCGGCGGCAAAGGCTATGAGTGTTTCTGTGTTCGCTGTTATGGCGGCAGTCTTTATGCTTGCGGCACTTTGCGGTAACATATTTTTAAGACTCAGAATTAACGAAGTAAACAATCAGATAACCGATATGAAAGCCACCTTGAATGAGCTTAAAAGCGAGGAGACTGCACTTGAGGTCGAATTTGAGCGCAGAATATCCTATTCTAATATTGAACTGCAGGCGGCAGAGCTTGGCATGAGTAAATGCTCAAAGGATCAGGTAAAGTATATCAGGGTAAATGATAAGGATGCGGCATTGGTAGACGAAAATATAGTTGTAAGTGAAAACGAATGATGTATAGTTTTGTACTTACGCTAATATCTTATTAATAGTGTATATTTTTAACGAGAGTTAAGGCAAAACCTTTAGCTCTCGTTTTGCGGCATAAAAAGAAAGGTCGAAAAATGTAGGAAAGGAGCAAGGGTATGGTCACAAAACCCGGAAAAGGCATGCTTTTCAGAGCCAAAGTAGTATTGCTTGTAGTTATTATTGTGTTTACAAGCATTGCGGGCGGCAGACTTTCGTATATCATGGTCGTAAAGGGTGACCATTATCAGACACTTGCGAGTGAGCAACAGCTTTATGATAATCTCATAACTGCTCCGAGAGGCGATATTTATGACCGCAATCTTAATCTTTTGGCAACAAGCGCTCCTGCATGGACGGTATATCTCACCCCCAACGGTATCAATAAGATCACCGATACTGCAAAGGCGGATAATATCAGAAAGACTATATCCGAAGGGCTTGCTCCCATTCTCGGACTTGAAGAAGACGATATTTATTCAAAAACGCAGGAGAAGAAATATTATATAATCCTCAAAAAGAAGATAGAAAAGACCGATGCTGATAAGATTCGCGAATTTTTGGCAACCGATGCGGCAGAAGAACTTGAACTGTCACAGTATATCGGTCTTGATGAAACTACAAAGCGCTACTATCCCAATGATACGCTCGCTTCTGCAATGCTCGGCTTCGTCGGTGACGACAATCAGGGGCTTGCAGGACTTGAAAGCTACTATGATAACGAGCTTACAGGCGTTGCAGGCAGAGTGGTTGCGGCTAAAAACGCCGCAGGCATAAATATGCCCTTTACCTACCAAAAGGTAGAGGATGCAAAAGCGGGTAACTCACTTGTAAGTACGATAGATTCTTATGTTCAGTACATATGTGAAAAGCATCTTGATACTGCTATAGAAGTAAACCTTGTAGCCGAGCGCGGCGCCGCTGTAGTAATGAACGTAAATACAGGCGCAATACTTGCAATGGCAGTAAGTGGAGACTTTGATCCCAATTCGCCCTTTACTTTGTCCGAAGCCGATCAGGCGAGGGTGGATGCGGAAGTCGATGAGGAAAAGAAGAAAACACTCCGAAGTGAGCTTCTTAATCGCCAATGGCGAAATAAGGCGGTGTCTGATACCTATGAACCCGGCTCGGTATTCAAGATATTTACCGCGGCTACAGCACTCGAAGAAGCGCTTATCAACAAAAATTCGAGCTATACCTGTAATTATTCAATAAATGTAGCAGGGCAGACCTACCATTGCTGGAAAGCAGGCGGACACGGCACACAGCATCTCGCTCAAGCGATCTCGAATTCCTGCAACCCTGCCTTTATAACCATCGGTCAGCTTGTGGGCGCATCAACCTTTTCAAAGTATTTTAAGGCTTATGGACTTACAGGCAGAACAGGAATAGATCTTCCGGGTGAAGCATATCCTACTTATCACCGCGAGGAAAAGATGGGTATAACCGAGCTTTCTTCCTCATCCTTCGGTCAGACCTTTAATATTACCCCTATGCAAACACTTGTAATTGCGGCGGCGGCGGTCAACGGTGGATATATCGTTCAGCCGCATGTTGTAAGTCAGATAATCGATTCGGATAAAAAGGTCGTCAGTACCACCTCTACCGATCATAAGCGTCAGGTAATATCCGAGTCCACCTCGGCTACAATGCGCGAGCTGCTTGAATATGTAGTTAATAACGGTGCTAAAAATGCAAAGGTCGCAGGCTACAGAGTAGGCGGAAAAACAGGTACCTCGCAAAAGCTTACCAAAATTCTCGAAACAGGTAATAAAAGACTTTATATCGGCTCATATTGCGGAATTGCCCCCATTAATGATCCGCAGATAGCTGTATTTATAATGCTTGATGAACCGATGGGTAAGGGCTATTACGGCGGTGCTATCAGCGCTCCCGTAGGCTCACAGATAATGACCGATATTCTGCCGTATCTCGGCTTTGAGCCGCAGTATACAAAGGAAGAGCTTGAAAAGCTTGCGGTCGCAGTACCCGATACAGTAGGTCTCGATGTAGCATCAGCTAAAGGAAAGATAACAACGGCAGGTCTTACTTACCGCATTATAGGCTCGGGGGACACGGTGCTTAAGCAACTGCCCGAAGCAGGAAGCGGTCTTTATAAAAACAGTACCGTGATAATATATACCGATTCCTCTGCCGAGGAGACGGTGGTAGTACCCGATCTTGTAGGTCTTACGGCTACCGAAGCCAACGCAAAGGCTAATAATTCGGGTATCAATATTGAATTTTCGGGCAATACTTCTTCTGCGGGCATCAAATCCGTGCGCCAAAGCATAAAGGCAGGGGAAAGCGTTGCCGCAGGAACTATCGTTACAGTCTATTTCATTGATGAAAATGCGGTGGATTTCGCCGAATAAAGGAGTAAACAAATGCTATTTAAAGAAATGATGAATTGCAAAAATGAGTTGCTCGCGAATATAGCCATACGCGGAGTAACAAGCGATTCAAGAAAGGTAGAAAAGGATTTTGTGTTCGTGTGCATAAAGGGTACCGTTTCGGACGGTCACGATTATGCCGCGATGGCTTACGAAAAGGGCGCGGCGGTCATAGTTGCCGAAAGAGATCTCGGCATTGACCGTCAGGTAATAGTTCCCGATACTCATGCTGTGTATTCGCGTCTTTGCGCCAAGTGGTTTGGCGAGCCTGCGCGCTCACTTAAGCTTGTCGGCGTTACAGGAACGAACGGTAAGACCTCGGTCACCTATATGCTGAAGGCTATTCTTGAAGCACAAGGCGAAAAGGTGGGTCTTATAGGTACTATTCAGAACATGATAGATCAGGAGACCATCCCTGCCAAAAATACAACTCCCGATGCTTATGAGCTGAATTCTCTCTTTGCTTTAATGCGTGATAAGGGCTGCGGATATGCCATTATGGAGGTTTCCTCTCATGCTCTTGATCAGCGCAGAGTAAATGAGCTTGAATTCGAAACCGCAATATTTACTAATCTTACGCAGGATCATCTTGACTACCATGTAACCATGGAAAATTATCTCGAAGCCAAGAAAAGACTGTTTACCATGTGCAAAACAGCGGTTGTAAACGTAGATGATGAATACGCTCCGCAACTTATGGACGGACTTCTCTGCAATACCGTGACTTATTCTACGGGCGACTTTTCCGATTATTGCGCCAAAGGTATAAATTACCGTCCTGCAAGCGTTGATTACGAGCTGTTGAGCAATAACGGCATAAAGCATGTTAAGGTAAATACAGGCGGAAAATTCACCGTCTATAATTCTATGGCGGCAATAGTTGCGGCTAAAACGCTCGGTATATCGGTTGAAAGCTCCGCCGAAGCATTGGCAGAGCTTCGCGGCGTAAAGGGCAGGGCAGAGGTAGTGCCGTGTGACCGTGATTTCACAATAATTATCGACTATGCTCACACTCCTGACGGACTTAAAAATATTCTTTCAACCTTTAAGGAATGTCCCAAAAACCGCCTTATAGTTTTATTCGGTTGCGGCGGCGACCGTGACCGCACCAAGCGTCCGATAATGGGAAGTATAGCGGTAAGAAATGCGGATTTTGTTATAGTTACAAGCGATAATCCGCGTACCGAAGAGCCGTCTGCAATTATTGATGACATAATTGAAGGCATCAGCGGAACGCGCACACCCTATAAGGTTATCGAAAACCGTATCGAAGCAATAAAATATGCCGTGACAATCGCGCAAAAGGATGATATAATAGTTCTTGCAGGCAAGGGACATGAGACCTACCAGATACTCAAAGAGGGAACTATCCATCTTGACGAGCGCGAGGTAGTAGCAGAAGCTCTTGCTGAAATCTAAAAGGTTTTGACGGTGTTTGTAATTAAAGCTATAAATGCCCTCAAAAGGAGGAAAAAACAATGGAACGCATCATTCCTATCGTTGCCGCAGTTATAGCCTTCGGCGTTACTGCAGCTTTAGGGTTTGTTATGATACCCTTTTTAAGAAAGCTTAAATTCGGGCAGACTATTCTTGAGGACGGTCCCACTTGGCATAAGGCAAAGCAGGGAACACCTACAATGGGCGGCATA
>JAFPCJ010000106.1 GCA_017423885.1 Clostridia bacterium
GATATTTTGCCTAACGGCAAAGTGATATTGAAACTTTTTAGTTTCAGTGATATTATATTCGCCTCCAAAAACTGTCCGAAGGACAATATCACGATGCGAAGCATCATGTCACTGCGAAGCAATATCACTCGCCGCAAGGCGAATATAACTGAGGCACACTTCCTTACGGAGTGTGCCTCTAAAGCGTCCTTTTATTTATAAATTATTCCCCTGATTGATTTCTGCTACTATGCTTTCTGCCGTGGCAAGACCGTCGGTCGCGGCAGACATTATTCCGCCTGCATAGCCTGCGCCCTCGCCGCAGGGATATAATCCTTTAAGGCTTACGCTCTGCTTATCCTCTGCGCGCACTATGCGAACGGGTGAGGAAGAACGTGTTTCGGGGGCGGTCAGCACCGCAGCGCGGTCGGCAAAGCCGCATAGTTTTCGGTCAAAAAGCGGCAGCGCCTCGCGAAGCGAATCAACGATAAAATCAGGGAATATATCTTCAAAGGGTACGTTTACAGCCCTTGGCTTTACCGTTGGGACAACCTTTCCCGAGGTGTCAGGCTCGCCGTAAAGAAATTCTCCTACCGTAGTTACGGGAACCGAGCCGCCTGCCGCGCTGAAAGCCGCGCGCTCTATTTGTCTTTGAAGCGCACAGCCTGCAAGCACGTCGTCACCCTCAATATCCTCGGGCGCAACGCTTACAAGCACGGCGCTGTTGGCGTTTACACCGTCTCGCGCGCTTCGACTCATACCGTTTACCGCTATGCCGCCCTCCTCGCTTGAGGCATTAATGACCTCGCCTCCGGGACACATACAAAAGGTATACACACCTCTGCCGTTTTCAAGGTGTACCGCAAGCTTATAATCAGCCGCAGCCAAGGCAGGGTGGGAAGCCGCATCTCCGTAAAGTGCGCGGTTTATGTCACTTTGCAGATGCTCTATTCGCACACCCATGCTGAAAGGCTTTCTTATCATCTCGATGCCTTCGGACTTGAGCATGGCAAAGGTGTCACGCGCTGAATGACCGGTTGCAAGCAGCAGAGTGTCGCACTCCATCCACTCTCCGTTTACGAGTATACCGCAAAGCCTGCCGTCACGCTGTTTTATGCCCTCAAGGCGGCTGGAAAAACGCACCTCGCCGCCAAGCGCAATAACCTCATTACGCAGATTTTTCACAACCTCTACAAGCACATCGGTGCCTATGTGCGGCTTGGCATCGGTAAGGATGCGGCGGTCGGCTCCGAATTTCACAAACTGCTCTAAAACCGTGCGACAGCGTGGGTCCTTTATGCCTGTGTTTAGCTTGCCGTCCGAAAAGGTACCTGCACCGCCCTCACCGAACTGCACGTTTGACTCTGTATCAAGCCTGCCGCCCTCGAAAAATGCGGCAACGTCGGCGGTGCGCTCGTCAACCGCTCTTCCTCGCTCAAGCACTATCGGACGAAGCCCTGCACGCGAAAGGGAGAGCGCAGCAAACATTCCCGCAGGTCCGAAGCCTGCAATAACAGGACGGTTTTTGGGCGCCCTTTCAGCCTTTGGCCAAGTGTAGTGCGGTTTTACAAATTTTTGAGCATTTTTATTTCTTTTGAGTATTCTGCCCTCGTTTTTTGCCGTTACAATTACCGAACAGCAGAACTTAATATCGCTTTTCCGCCTTGCATCGACCGACCTGCGGTACAGCTCGGCAGACAGTATTTCCGTCTGCGGCTCGCGCAAGACCTTTGCAACTATAGGAATAAGGCAGGAAAAATCGGTATCGAGCGAAAGCTCAAGATTATTGATTATAAGCATTTATTTCTCCGAAAAAGTATGATTTTCTTTTAAAAGACGGCATATACCGTCGGCGGCGGTAAGCGCGCTCGACCATGCCCATTGCAGATTGAAGCCGCCGCAGTCACCGTCAATATCAAGTATTTCGCCTGCCGCAAAAAGTCCGCGGTGCTTTCTTGACATCATGGTATCGTCATAAAACTGCGCGGTATCGAGTCCGCCGGCTGTAACCTGCGAATTGATAAAGCCGGTAGTGCCCTTGATATCAAACCGCATCTGCTTTATGGCGGCGGCAAGCATTTTTTCCTTGCCCGAAAGCAGACCTACCGAGTCCGACAGCGCAAAGGAACAGCTTTTTAAAATATACTGACCTACGCGCTTATTGAGCAGACCTGTAAAAAAGTCCTCAAGTGTACGCGTTTTGAGTGCATTTATACGCGCTTGCAGCAATCCGCAAAGCCGCTCAAAATCGTATTCGGGCATCAGATCAAGGCAGACGGTGAATTTTCTGTTATCCCGCTCAACCGCTCGGGAGAGCTGCATTATGGGCGGTCCTGAAAGACCGTAGTCGCAAAAAAGCACCTCGCCGCGGTCCTTTCGGATGACTTTCGAATCGGCTTCAAGCGAAACCGCGGCATTTACCTTGATACCCTTAAGGCTTCGCACCGCCTCGGGCGCGGTTTTAAGCTGAACTATCGCAGGTGTGGTCTTAACGGTGCGGTAACCGAGTCTGTCGCGCATGATACGAAGCACGCTTCCGTCACTTCCGAGCTTGTCACCGCCCGAGTACAGTCCGCTTGCTACAAGCACCGTAAGGCACTCAACGCTTTGCTCATCACATTCAAGCATAAAGCCGTTCTTTTTTGCCTTTATATCGGTGACCTTGGTATCGGTAAGCGTTACAACACCTGCTTCATCGGCGGCAAAGCGAAGCATATCCACAACCGATGAGGCTTGCAGGGAATAAGGGTAGGCTCTGCCAACCTCGTCATAAACAAAATTTATTCCGATTCCGCAAAAAAACTCCTCTGCGGCAGTATTCGGAAAGCGCTTCAATGCCTTTTCGGCGAAAGCGACCGCCTCGCCGTGGTACCTTTCAAGCGTTATTTCGGCATTGGTTATATTGCATCTGCCGTTGCCTGTGGTTATAAGCTTTTTTCCCACCCTTGAAAGCTGCTCAAGCAGTACAACGCTTGCATTTCTTTTAAGCTGTTTTATGCGGATGGCGGCGCAAAGTCCTGCCGCTCCGCCGCCTATAATTGCAACATCATATCTCATATCAATGTCTGTCCTCGCTTGAAAATACTTCGCAAAAGCGCGCGGCAAAGGCTGTAGGCTCGTTGGCGGTATAAAGATGAGATACATCACCGAAATGAGCACAACGGAAGTATGCCGCTTTCTGCCTTCTTTCTTCAGTATTAAGCACCGTTACCGAGGACGGAAGCGCTACAAAGCCGTGCCAAAGCTGTACGGGTGAAATATTGAGCAGATGCGAAAGCAGTACCGTTTCAACTCCAAAATGACAAAACAACGCTATTGTATCAGTGTTTTCCTGCTCTACGCGGTACAAATTTCCGTCTCGGCGGTAGCCATGCTTTAAAAGCAGGGCGTCAAGTCCCTCGCAGACCTCGCGGTAACGCTTTTCTACATTTCCGCTTTGCATAAGCTCGGTCTTATACCATTCGTCCTTATTGAAATAGGCTTCTTCCTTTGTCCAATCCTCGGGCAAAAGGTCCCAGCATATCCGTTCCTTTTTGGTTTCACGGTCGATTATATATCCCCAAAATTCCTCAAGCCAATCGCATATTTCAAGCGTTTTTCCGCTTTTCTTAAGGTAAAGGGAAGCAGTATCTCTTGCGCGACCGAGCGGCGAGGAATAGATATAGTCGGGCGATAAGCGGAAGAGTCTGTCGGTCAACAGCTCGGCTTCGTGCCAGCCCTTTTCAGTCAATGAATCCTTGGCGTAATCGGGGTCGGCATGACGGATAATAAGCAGTTTTATAACGATCACCTTGCTTTTTGTTTTGCTTTATTGTATAATAATATCATATTTTTTTATGTGTTACAATCTTTTTAAAATAAAAATTCATACGCAGTTAAAAAAATGTACGGATTTTTTTGGTATAATCATAAAAAAGCTTATTACGGCAAAAGCCGAGAAAGAAGGTAATAATGACAACTCCCGTAACCCTCAACAAAGACTATTCAGCCATCACACCCACAATTCTTAAATACGCCGAGCTTTGTAAAAGTGACGGTAAAATACCCTCACAGCTTTATATCGACCATAAGGTATTCCGCGGACTGCGTGACCTTGAGGGTAAAGGTGTTCTTACAGGTCTTACCGAGATATCCGAAATCGTTTCTAAAAAGACGGTGGACGGAGTAGAGGTGCCCTGCAAGGGAAAGCTTTTTTACCGTGGCTATGACGTTGAAAGCCTTGTTGCAGGATTTATGAAGGACGACCGCTTCGGCTTTGAGGAGACCGTTTATCTCCTGCTTTTCGGAGAATTGCCCGATAAAGTCCAATTAGAGGAGTTTTGCGCCCTTTTGGGGGAATACCGTTCCTTGCCCGGATCGTTTGTTCGCGATATCATAATGAAGGCGCCCTCAAACGATATGATGAACTCGCTTGCACGAAGCGTTCTTACGCTTTATTCTTATGATAATAATCCCGATGATACGAGCATACCGAACGTTTTGCGGCAGTGCTTACAGCTTATTGCAACCTTTCCGCTTCTTTCGGTATACGGCTATCATGCCTTTAATTACTATAACAACGGTCATCCGAGCTTCTTTATCCATGAGCCTGATCCCAAGCTTTCAACGGCGGAAAATCTGCTGTCGCTTTTGAGGATAGACAGTAAGTATACCCCGCTTGAAGCCAAAATTCTTGATCTTTCGCTTGTGCTTCATGCAGAGCACGGCGGCGGTAACAACTCCACCTTTACTACCCATGTCGTGTCCTCCTCGGGTACGGATACCTATTCGGCAATAGCCGCGGCACTCGGCTCACTTAAAGGACCGAAGCACGGCGGCGCCAATAAAAAGGTCTGCGCTATGTTTGAGGATATCAAGAAAAACGTAAAAACTGCCATCGGAATTATTGCTGCTGTACACACTCGACCACCAAAACCTTCAGAAGATTCCAGTCCTATGTTTAGAAAGCTCCCGCTGTATTGCTGTTATGGAACCACTCATTGGAGATGATCTGCTCAGCC
>JAFPCJ010000107.1 GCA_017423885.1 Clostridia bacterium
GCTCAGAGAAGCTCTTGCCGCTTTTGTTGACAAGACTCAGGAGAAGGTTACAGGTACCGTTAAGCTTAAGCTCTACAAGGGCAATATGATAAATGCAGGCGTATGGAGTCCCTACTCCCTCTACAGCGAGGAGATCGCAACCTTTGGCGAAAGCGACTACGATCAGACTGATTCTGCAGGCTTTATCAACCTTTACGGTCTGCCCATCAAGGTTCAGGCTATTGTAGACGGTAAGAAATAATTTAATTTTGGAGAATACTTATGGCAAAAATGTGGGCAGGCAGAACGGACGGTAATACCGACAAGCTTGCGGATGACTTTAATTCCTCGATACATTTTGACAGCAGAATGTACCGTCAGGATATAACAGGCAGCATGGCGCACGCCGCTATGCTCGCCGCTACCGATATAATAACCGATGACGAAGCCGAGGCTTTGATTGCAGGTCTTGAGCAGATACTTGCCGATCTCGACAGCGGCGCGCTTGAGTTTGATATGTCCTGCGAGGATATACACATGTTTGTTGAGCAGGTGCTTACCGAGCGTATCGGCGATGTAGGTAAAAAGCTTCATACAGCGCGCAGCCGCAACGATCAGGTGGCACTCGATCTGCGTATGTATCTGCGCGATGAGACCGATACGATAGCACAGTCGGTAACCAAGCTGATTGCCGCTATCACCGAAAAAGCAGAGGAATACAAGGGCGCTATAATGCCCGGATATACCCATCTGCAAAGAGCACAGCCCATCACCTTCGGTCATCATCTTATGGCTTATGCTATGATGCTTTTGCGCGATATTGACCGTCTGAACGACTGCAAGAAGCGCATGAACATCTCGCCTATCGGTTGCTGTGCGCTTGCAGGCACCACTTATGCTACCGACCGTCGCTTCGAAGCCGAAAAATTAGGCTTTGACGGCATCGCTCTCAACAGTCTCGACGGTGTTTCCGACCGTGATTTCTGCATCGAGCTTATGAGCGCTTTATCGGCACTTATGATGCACCTCTCGCGTTTTTCGGAAGAAATAATTCTTTGGTCAAGCTGGGAATTTAAGTTTATCGAGCTTTCGGATGCTTACACCACCGGTTCCTCAATCATGCCTCAAAAGAAAAATCCCGACATGGCAGAGCTTGTAAGAGGAAAAACAGGCAGAGTTTACGGTGATCTTTTCGCTCTGCTTACAACACTCAAGGGTCTGCCGCTTGCATATAACAAGGATATGCAGGAGGATAAGGAAAGCGTATTTGATGCGGTTGACACCGTAAAGATGTGCGTTGCAGTATTCACAGGTATGATATCAACACTTAAGGTATGCACCGATAATATGCTTCTTGCCGCTCAAAAAGGCTTTATAAACGCTACCGATCTTGCCGATTATCTTGTTAAAAAAGGCATGCCGTTCAGAAGCGCTTATAAGATCTCGGGACAGATAGTCGCCTACTGCATCAAGAACAACACCGTGCTTGAGGATGTCCCGCTTGAGGTTTACCGCTCCTTCAGCGAGCTTATCGGCGATGACGTTTATGGCGATATAGCCCTTACCACCTGCGTTGAAAAGCGCATAAGCGAGGGCGGAACCAGCGTTTCTTCTGTTGAAAAGCAGATCGAATACGTCAAAAATATAATAAACAAATAAATTCGGGGGCTGTCTGCAAATTGCGACAGCCCTTTTCGGAAAAAAGGAGTACACACCATGAATTCACTTAAAGGAAAGTCTTTCTTAAAGCTTTTAGATCTTACCCCCGAGCAGATCTCGGGTCTTATTGACCTTGCCGCGCGCCTTAAGGCAGAAAAAAAGGCAGGTATACCCCATAAGCTTTGCGAGGGCAAAAGCATTGCCTTGATCTTTGAAAAGACAAGCACACGCACCCGTTGCGCCTTTGAGGTTGCCGCAAACGATCTTGGAATGCATCCTACATATCTTGATCCTTCAGGCTCACAGATAGGCAAAAAGGAGAGCATTGCCGATACAGCAAGAGTTCTCGGCAGAATGTATGATGCGATAGAGTATCGCGGATTTGGTCAGGAAATAGTTGAAGACCTTGCAAAATATGCAGGTGTACCCGTATACAACGGTCTTACAAATGAGTTCCATCCTACTCAGATACTTGCCGATTTCCTTACTGTCAAGGAGCATTGTGGCGGAGAGCTGAAGGGCAAAAAGCTCGTATACATGGGTGACGCGCGCTACAACATGGGAAATTCACTTATGGTAGGCTGTGCTAAAATGGGCATGCATTTTGTTGCCTGTGCACCCAAAAAATACTTCCCAAATGAAGAACTTGTTGCCGAGTGTAAGGCTGTAGCCGCAAAAACAGGAGCGGTACTCGAATTTATTGAAGACCCAATGGAAGCCACCAAGAAAGCCGACGTGATCTATACCGATGTTTGGGTATCTATGGGCGAGCCCGACAGCGTTTGGGAAGAGAGAATAAGCGAGCTTACCCCCTACCGCGTAACCAAGGCACTCATGGATAACGCAGGAGCACAGTGCCGCTTTATGCATTGCCTGCCTGCTTTCCATGACCTGAAGACCTCCATCGGTCAGGAGATCTACGAGAAATTCGGCATTGACTGCATGGAAGTCACCGATGAGGTCTTTGAAAGCAGTTCCTCCATCGTCTTTGATGAGGCCGAGAACCGGATGCACACCATTAAGGCCGTCATGGCCGCAACCTTGGCTTGAGTTAACAGCCGGAGGCACTGCCTCCGGCTTAACATTTTTCCCCACAGAAGGTAAATTGCAATTTGACTGTGGGTATGATAGAATAGAGCCAAGTGATATGAAGGAGCGATGTTTATGAAAAAACTGCTGAAACTGGTACTGGTGATAGCAGTGATTCTGGTGGTGCTGTTCTACCTGGGGTTCGGTTTCCGTGACCTCTTTGGAGAATGGCTCCTGAAGGCCGGTTTTACCGACCAACAGATCGGAAACGTTGACCAGATCTACGGCGATGCCATGAATAAAGTCCAGCAGGGTCTGAACCATTTGACCAAAGAATTGAAAACCGTGGTGGACCGGCTGACGGATCTGATTGCGGGCTCCGAGGAAGCCTACCAGGTGGTAACCCGCCTTTACGGAACCACCCGGCTGCCGGACCATTTTGAAAAACTGGAAGAAAAGGCCCTTCAGGGCAAACGCCTCTGCAGCGTTTCCGGTGTGCTGGGGAACCGAACCCAGC
>JAFPCJ010000108.1 GCA_017423885.1 Clostridia bacterium
CAGAGAAAATACCATTATAAGCGGAGTATTGACCACCGCATCAACAGAGGTGGACTTGAGCATCTCCATGAAGTCCTCATTTTCAAAGGCTATCTTGAAATTACCGAGCCCTGCAAACTCATATGTTTTGGCAATTGCATCGGTTATAGTGGAAAATGCAAGTCTAACAGAGTATATAACAGGATACACAAGTAAAGCGAGAGCACCTATGATCCAAGGAAGCGTAAACAGCACGCCCGTTCTCGAGCGCCTTTTTTCAAAGCTTACAGCCCTAAGTGGTATTTTTATCTTGTTTTGTATCATTATGCTCCCTCCTTTACTGTATAATCCATAGCCGCCACAGTTATACCCTGCACCGTAACTTCATCAGAATTGTAATTTATAAATACCCTTGTACCGTTTTCATATTCCGAGCAGTAAACGTTATCTGCAAGTCTTACATGGCGGCAAAGCCTGCTTGAAGCGGTTGCCTTTTGTAAAGCGTCAAACTCTTCAACTGTTACGTTTATAAGTTCAAGCTGATCCTCAAAGTCTACCGCAAAGAAAACGTCAGCGGCAGTATTCGACAAAGCCGAGGAACCATCCGCACTTACAACAAAGTAAGGCACAGCACCGTATTCCGCCCAACGAAGTCGGGTAACTCTGAAATCGGAAGAAAGATTTCCTGCTACGTCAAGACTATAGGGTACACAGCCCGACAGCACCATTTCATAAAACGGAACGGTCTCTCCGAGAATATGATATCCCGAAGCATTCTGATAAAGCTTACTTACAAAATCGGCATATCTAAGCGCATAAGCGTTTGGCTCATCCACCATCAGTTTGCCGCCCTTACCCGCATTATCGAGCAATGCCGAAAGGCTGTTTGCTGTTTGCTGACGGGTCATGCCGCAATGAGCATTGTAATCATCATAAAGAATGCTGCCCGCGCCCGCAACCGAAAGTCCGTATTTGCCCGAAAGACCGAGCTTTGGTAAAAGCTTATTAAATCTGTCAAGCTGGGTATTAGCGTTTACTATATAAGTACCGCTTTCCTCGCCGAGTATGGTCACTCGCTTGGAATTTCTTATACCGTCACGGCGAAGCACCGCGCCCTTGCGTCCCTTATCTGCAAGCACTGCATGATAATCAAGATACATATCGACATTTTTAGGCGCTTCAAACTTTTTGAGCGAGCCTATGGATGAGGCCGCCGCGCCTGTATCCGGATAAAGCCCGTAGCCTTGCTTTTGCCAGCCTACGAGTACCGCCGATATCTTATTCTCAAATCCGTCAAGCTTTTTAAACATTTCGCTCAACTGCGAAAGCGTAGTGACGGTACGGTAAGCGGTACCGACCATTGTTTCCTCTTCTGCACCCATCACCACATCGAGTTTTAAGCTCATCGCGGTATTATTATCAGGCAAAAGCTTGTATTCATTCATCAGCGAGCGTACCTTTTCAGCCATTGCAGAATAGTCGCTGTTTTCGCCGCTCATAAACTGATAGCAGACCGAGTAATCACCCATACCTATTCTGCCATCTGATTGGAAACTTGATATTCCTGCTTCCGAAACGACCTCTGTTACCTTACGGTAGATGCCGCTTGAATAAATTCGGTTTATATCACATACATAGCCTGCAGGCTCAAGCGTTACAGAAGCGCTTGTCGAGCCATCAGCAATAAAGGCTACAAGCGAGTCTGTGCCGCGGTTTATTCCGTAGGCAGGAAGGCGGATAGAATGTACGCCTGTTTTGCTGTCGTTAAGCAGTCCGTCCACATCGGTGACGCGGTCGGAATATACATCAACCGTGACAGGAGAGGTAGCAACCGTCTTTTGGGAGAAATCATAGAGCGCTCCCGATCCGTCGGGATAAAGGATATAACCCTGCTCCCCTGAAGCACTCGCTCCAAAATAAGGCAGGATATCAATGCTCAAAACCGAGAAAAGATCGGTCTCGGTAAGAGACTCAATGGGAACCAGCACCCAAAGTCTTCCGTTTTCAAGCCAGATATCAAGCTCCAGACCTACTCCCTGCACAGGGAAAAACATTTTAAGTGCTACACCGTTATCAATTACATAGGTCTCGGTAACGCATTCGGCTTCAAAATTATTAACACCTAGAGTATTATCGCTTTCGGTATTTATCAGCGTAACGTTACAAAGCTGTCTTAAGCTATCGGCTCTGCAGGCGCTCTTCCATACAAAGCCCGAAGCAGTATTATGAAGCTCTATCTCCTGTAAAACAGGGTCATAATAAAGCTTTAGTCCCTCACTTTCGCCCACCTGCCGTAAGCCCGCTTCGAAAAGCATATCACCTGCTTCGGACGGGCGCGCAAACACCGTCTGATAGCCCGCGGTCGGCTTGGGGTCATATTTCAAGGGGCGGTTTAAAAGATTATTTCCTACTATTATCGCAACAACAAGCAACAGCGCCGCCAATGCGAGCAATCGTTTTTGTTTCTTCATGTCCTGCCCCCTATTCCAGCGTGCTCAGCTCATGGATGATATCCGATATCTGATTTACGGTCTGTACTGCAAGTGAGGAGAAAAGCAGTATCGCGAAGCAGACGATTATCATACCGAAAAGCGATATAAGCGTTACAAGAAGCGTTTTGGTAAAGCTATAGTCGTTCATGGTTCCCATAGCGACGAGCAGCTCTATTATTACAAGCGCCAAAAGGATCCCTTCAGCTATCGTAAAGAAGACCTGATCCGAAGAGCCTGCAATATGCGAAGCCAAGGTGACTATCGGAGTAAATACCACCCAAGGCACAAGGCTGTAACAGCCTGCCGCTATCGTTTCCTTAAGCGTTGCCTCACCGCTCATAAGTGAGGTGACAAGATAGCTTATAAATATCCACAGCGCCAACGGAACGAGTATGATAGCCGCTTCATATACAAGACTTGTATCGCTCAATGTCTTACCGACTATCGCAAAGTTTCCTGCGGCAATACGGAATATACATACAAGCGGTACTGCGGCAGGAGCCAGCAAGCACACCCACAGAGGTATACGCGAGCGATTTGCCTTTATTCGGTCATAACACACCACAGGATGACAAAGTTGAACAAAGTAAAGCTTAAAGAAGGTCTTTATACTCTTTTGTTCTTCAAAGTAAAGGCTGTGCTCCACCTTTTTATATACCCGTCTATATCCTACCACACCCATATATAAAAGTGCAAGCAAGATCACAAGTGCGATGACTACTATATAAATATTATCCCTTATCCATGCGGTGCGAAGCTTATCATAGGCTTCGGCATAGCCGCCGTTTGCCTTGGCAGTTCTGTAGGACTCTGCCGCAGCAGTATAATCCTTCTGCTTGAGCATGATATTTCCTATCTTCTCATGTGCAAGCAGATATCCCGGACAAAGAGTAGAAATATTCTGCCAGATATCAAGTGCCTCGTTGTACTTACCGTCAGCATAAGCGGTACCGCCTGCATATACACGCTCGGCAAAATAAGTAGGACGCAGTACCTGCAGATGATTAAGCGCACTGTCAAGCACATAAAGTCTGCCGTCTGCCGAAACAGCGATGGAGGATATCTTGCTGAACTGACCTGCGGTCTTTCCCGTTCCGCCGAATGAGAACAACATATTGCCGTCGGAGTCGTAGGCATAGATACGGTTATTGTTTGCCTGAGCCACAAGGATATTGCCGTTAGGCTCAACCGCGATATCGCAAAAAACAGGATCAGATACGGTTTTTTCCTCTACATCAACGATCACTTCGCCGTAATTTCCTGCGGGATATGTATTGACGCCGATGCCGTTGAGCACCTTGATATTATTTTCCTTGCCGAGAGTCACAGCATAAAGATCTCCGCCGAACATACAGATATTGCTGTAGGATACGCTCTCGTTCTGCGAAAGAGTATCGATCTGCTCCTTACTTCCAAAACGGCGGATAAAGAAATTCTTAAGCGAAAAATCTACCGGCTCGGCTCCGCAATAGCCCTGAAAAACGTTATCAGGGTCCATAAGCAAGAGTTGTTTTCCTGCAATACAGTAGGAATACTTGGTCTTTTCGCTGTAGACCACACGGTCGGGCATATAGATAGTAAGATTTGACAAAAGATCAGACTGCGGCTTGCCGTTCTTTTCAAGGCATTTGCCGTCCTTATCGAAAACAAGAATACGGTAATTTCCCGTATCTGTAACGAAGATCCTGCCCGATTCATCTACATAAACGCTGGTTGGATTGATAAGATAATCGTCATCAAACATGGATATCTCCATAAGCAGAGTACCCGAGGAGTCCAGCTTTACAACACGGTCATTTCCGCTGTCGGCTATGTATATGAAGCCCTTTGAGTCTATAAAAACATCATTCGGAGCGGCAAAGGAGCGGTTGAACTGCGAAGCAACACCCGTAATGGTGGTCTCATATTCATATACCTGCGGCAAAACCGTTTTATTGTCCTCATATATAACATAATCCGAGCCTTCTGCCATACAGTTGACACCAAGCACAGACGCAAGACAGAGCATGAGGGCTACTATTCTAAAAAGTTTTTTCATGGCCTGCCTCCTATTCCTTGATGCCCGAATAGGTCATGGTCTCGATGACCTGCTTTTGCATTATGACAAATATGAGTATCGTAGGCATGGTCATAAGGAAGGTTGCCGCCGCCGAAGCACCGACGCGCGCCATATTACCGTTTTCCGAAATGCTGCTCATAACCAACGGCAAGGTCTTAAGCGCCTCATCGGTTATATAAACGAGCGGACTGAAATAATCATTCCAATTGCTTATAAATGAGAGCACTATAAGCGTTGCCCATGCAGGACGAAGCATTGGAAAAACAAGTTTTGAAAATACCGTCCATTCGCGGGCGCCGTCTATTCTTGCGGCTTCAAGCAGCGTATCGGGTATCTGCTCACAGAATTGCTTCATCAAAAACAGATTATAGCCTACTGCTATTTTGGGAATTATAAGCACAGCAAGCGTATTAACAAGACCTACGCCGCTTGCTATCATATAGTTAGGTATCTGCGTTACATGCGCGGGAAAGGATAACGCCGCAATTATCATAGCAAACAGGAATTTACCTGCAAATACCTTTTTCTTTGAAAGTCCGTATGCCGCCATAGCGGAAAACAGAATTGTAAGTGCCACTACTATTACCGTTGTAAGCGCACTGTTAAAGGCATAACGCAAAAACGGCACGGAGCTGCTGTCAAAAGCTCCTACAAGCGAGCTGAAATTCTGTAAGGTAGGATTGCGGACAAAAAATTTAGGCGGAAAAACAAACAGCTCATTATCGGGCTTAAAGGCGGTAACCGTAACATATACAAGCGGCAGTATGGTAAAGCACATCAGAAGCGTTACGAAAAGGTATCTGAAGGTCTTACCTGCCGAGATGCGTACACCGTTTTTGCCGATGCGGAGTCTTATTCCCTTTTCAACAGACATATATACGCACCCCCTTAATCCGAAAGAAGCTTCATGACAAAGCGGTTGATTCCGAAGGTAAACACAAACAGAACCACCGATATCGCCGAAGCATAGCCCATTTCAAAGCGGATGAAGGCGTAATCGTACAAATGGGCAACTATTGTATGAGCCGCATAATTGGGGCTTGGCATTCCTGCAAAACCGACCACGATATCAAACACCGCAAAGCTACCTGTAATGGCATCGATACAGCCAAAAAGCAGCTGCGGCTTCATCTGCGGAATAATTATGTAGATAAGTTCCTGCCAAGAAGAACGGATACCGTCTATCTGGGCGGCTTCAAGATACTCGGGGTTGATGTTCTGCAGACCCGCAAGGAAAACGAGGAAGCCATTACCCATACTCATCCAGATACGGATGAAGATGATGATATAAAGCATGTATCTTGCATCCTGCGTAAACAGAATGGGAGACTGTATAAGACCCAACTGAATAAGCAGATTGTTTACAAGACCGTAGCGGTCGGACGAAAACAGATAAAGCCAGACTACCGACATGGCAATACCGCTCGTTATACTCGGTGCATAAAAGCCGATAGCAAACAAACTGCGGAACTTCATCTTATTTATAAGACAAGCCATACCGAACGAGCAGAAAAGTCCTATAGGCCCTGAAATAAGAGCAAAAAGCAGGGTATTTCTTACCGAAATTCCGAAAACATCGTCACCCAAAAACAGCTCCGAATAGTTTTCAAGCCCTACAAAGCTCGGCGCTTGCAGCATATCGTAATCGGTAAAGCTCATAACAAAAGAGATGATTACAGGTAAAACCACAAAGCAGAAGAAAAGTATCATAAAGGGCGCGACAAACAAGGTGCCGGGGATGTATTCCTTCCAGCTTGTTCGTCTTTTAAGGCGTGTACTCATTATTTACTTCTCTCCTTTCCCC
>JAFPCJ010000109.1 GCA_017423885.1 Clostridia bacterium
AAGATACGGATAACATCGATACCGTTTTCAATGGATTTCTTAACGAACATATCAACAACATCATCAGCATAATGCTTATAGCCAAGCAGGTTCTGACCGCGCAGAAGCATCTGCAATTTGGTATTGGGCATATGCTTTTTAATGGTGCGAAGACGCTCCCACGGATCCTCATTAAGGAAACGCATGCAAGCATCAAAGGTAGCGCCGCCCCAGCACTCAACCGACCAATAGCCGATCTTATCAAGCTTTTCAAGGGCAGGTATCATATCCTCGATACGCATTCTGGTAGCCGCCTGAGACTGATGGGCGTCACGCAAAATGGTATCGGTAATAAACAACTTTTTGTTTTCCATTTGTTTTACCCCCTATTAACCGAACAATGCAATAAGTGCACCTGCGGCAATCGCCGAGCCGATAACACCTGCAACATTCGGACCCATAGCGTGCATAAGCAGGAAGTTGGACGGATTTGCTTTCTGACCGACCATCTGCGAAACACGAGCTGCCATAGGAACAGCAGAAACACCTGCCGAGCCGATAAGCGGATTGATCTTGTTCTTGGAGAAAATATTCATGATCTTTGCAAAAAGAACACCGCAAGCAGTTGCAACACCAAATGCCACAACACCGAGAACGATGATACCAAGAGTCTGTGCCTTTAAGAATGTATCGGCAACAGCGGTAGCACCTACGGAAATTCCGAGGAATATGGTAACAATGTTCATAAGCTCGTTTTGAGCGGTCTTGCAAAGGCGCTCTGCAACACCCGACTCCTTCCAAAGGTTACCGAGCATAAGGCAACCGACAAGCGGAGTAGCAGACGGAACAAGCAGTGCAACAAAAAGGGTAACAACTATCGGGAAGATGATCTTCTCGGTCTTGGAGACCTGACGGAGCGGCTTCATAACGATCTCGCGCTCCTTCTTGGTTGTAAGAAGCTTCATAATAGGCGGCTGAATTACAGGAACAAGCGCCATATATGAATATGCAGCAACTGCGATAGGTCCTAAAAGATGCGGAGCAAGGCCGCTTGTTACGTAAATAGCGGTAGGACCGTCCGCACCGCCTATAATACCGATGGAGGATGCCTCCAAACCGTCAAATCCAAGATAACGCGCGCCTATAAAGGTAGCGAAAATACCGATCTGTGCGGCGGCACCTAAAAGCAGGGACTTCGGATTGGAGATCAGCGGACCGAAATCGGTCATAGCACCGATGCCTACAAAGATAAGGCAGGGATAGATGCAGGTCTTAACACCGATATAAAGGTAATCAAGCAGACCGCCGTTAGCCATAATATGGCCGTAGCTATGATAATACTGCGAGCCTTCGTTCATAAACTCATTCCAAAGCTCCTGATGGTAAAGGCCGGCGCCGGGAAGATTGGTGAGGAGCATACCGAAAGCAATACCAATAAGGAGAAGCGGCTCAAACTGCTTCTTTATGGCAAGCCACAAAAGCAAAAGTGAAACAGCAAGCATTACGAGATACTTCCAACCGCCGTCCATAAAATTGGCAAACAGCATGTAGAAGCCTGTTTGCTGCAAAAAGTCAAATATTTTATCCATATTGCAGCCCTCTATTATGCGATTACGCAAAGAACAGCGCCGGTATCAACTGCAGAGCCCTTGGAAACGTTTACAGAAGCAATGGTGCCGTCACAGGGAGCCATGATCTCGTTTTCCATCTTCATAGCCTCAAGGATCATAAGAACATCGCCCTTCTTAACAGAAGCGCCGTTCTGAACATTTACAGAAAGGATGGTTCCGGGCATCGGGCTTGCTACGGTCTCACCGCCTGCAGGAGCAGCGGCAGGAGCGGGTGCTGCAGCAGGGGCAGGTGCGGCAGCGGGTGCTGCAGGAGCAGAAGCCTTAACATCAGCAGCGTCGATAGCCTCAAGTGTAATTTCATAAGCAGTTCCGTTTACAGTAACCTTATACTTTTTCATGATAAATACCTCTTTTATTTTTATATTTTTTTAAACGAAATTATACGGATAGCCGAAATATCGGTACCCAATTCTTCAGCCGCAACAGCTGAAACGGCGGCGATTATCTCCTGACGGTTTTCAATGACCGCAGGGGTTGCAACGGCTGTGGGAGCCGCAACTGCATCATTGCTTTGAGAAGTTTTGTTTCCGATATTGCAGAAAAAACTCATAAGCTTACAGATGATAACGATACAGATAAGACCTACGAATACCGTACCGATACCCATGATAACAACAAAACCATTTGACATTGCTTACACCTCCCCGAGCCGAACATCGGCGTCATCGGATATTTTTTGGAAGAACAGAAGCTCTTTAAAACACCTTCATTCGACCTTTGTTTTTAAAAAACACCCATATTCTCCCATTTTATATTGTATTTTGATTTTACCACTATTATTTGCTTTTTTCAAGTATAAAATTAGAAAAAATAAAAAATTGTCAAAAAAATATCAACCGAGTGCATTATAACGGATTGCCGCGCCTTCGGCTCGC
>JAFPCJ010000110.1 GCA_017423885.1 Clostridia bacterium
ACATGGTCGGTATGTGGGAACATATCGAACGGCTGAATTTTATCTGTCTTGTATCCAAGCTTTCGGAGTATACCGAGATCGCGCGCAAGCGTTTCGGGGTTGCAGGAAACGTAAACTATTTTATTGGGTGCGAGAGCGGCAATGCTTTTTAAGAATTTATAGCTGCAGCCGGCTCGCGGTGGGTCGGTTATGACTGTATCAAAATGCTCGCCTGCCGCGGCAAGCTCGTCCATGACCGCGCCCGCATCGGCGGCGTAGAACTCTGCGTTTTTGATGCCGTTTATCTCGACATTCTTTTTTGCATCGGCAATTGCGTCCTTATTCACCTCGACACCGAGGACGGATTTGCATTTATCGGCCATAATAAGACCGATGGTGCCTGTGCCGCAGTATGCGTCTATAAGCATCTCATTGCCCGTAAGCTCGGCAAAATCCTTTGCACAGGTGTAAAGCTTTTCGGTTTGAATAGGATTTACCTGATAAAACGAGCGCGCGGATATGCGGAATTTAAGCCCGCACAGCACGTCTGTTATGTATCCATCTCCGTAAAGAACGGTTGCGTTATTGCCGAGGAAAAGTCCGGTATCCGTATTGTTGATGCAATGCACTACAGTTTTGATTTCGGGATGGCGGCGCAGCAGCTCGTTTACAAACGATCTTGAGGATGGAAAAACACCGGGGGCGGTAACAAGCACGCACATAACCTCGCCCGTTGCAAAGGCTCTGCGAACAAGCACGTGTCTAAGGTATCCCCTATCGTTGCGCAGATCATAGGGCTTTATCTTAAATCGCGGACAAAGCTCGCGCACTGTAAGAATGATTTTGTCGGCTGTTTCGTCATTTATAAGACAGCTGTCGACCTCAACAACTCTTCGGGTTGCAGATTGATATACACCGGAGGTGATCTTTCCGTTTTTGGCGCAGAAGGCGGCTTGTACCTTGTTTCGGTAATGATAAGGCTCATCCATACCGACAATTTCCTCAACGTGGCAGTATTTGCCAAGAAGGGCGATAAGCCTTGCTTGCTTGTGACTGAGCTGTTCCTCGTAGGTGAGGTTTAAAAGCTGACAGCCGTTGCATTTCTTTGCGTGTGGGCAGTTCATATATTCACCGTTATTTTACCTTTGATTTGAAGTTGCCGAACACCTCGTTTACCTTTTGGAAGCTCGCAAAGGTATCGGGATAGCTTTTTATTATCTTCATCATCTCGCCGATCTGGCGCTTGTTTATAATGCAGACGAGCATATATTTATCCGTGTCGGTGTACATTCCGTGTACGTTTATGGACGTTACACCGTGCTTAAGCTTTGTAAGCAGCTCCTCGGAAAGCTCGTTTGGGCGTGTTGTGATAATCTCAAATTTATAACCGTTTTTAATGCCGTTTAGACCGTTATCAACAATGATATTGGCAATAAAGAGGTTCAAAAGAGTGCACATTACGGGTGTTATCTTCATTCCGTACACGAAGAAAGCGATAAAAACAACGCTTGCATCCATAATAAATGAAACGTACGCAATATTCATTTCGGGATGCGTTTTCTTAAGAAGTGCGGAGATGCCGTATGTACCTCCGCTTGCACCGAAGCGCTTGAGCATCATTGAAAAGCCAAAGCCGGAGATTACACCCGTGGCGATGCAAGCGAATATGATATTGAAATCCTCTTGGTTGTTTAATGCAGAATAAGGCAGAAAACCGATTGCATTATAAATCTGCGGCATAGTAGACTGTACAACAAGGTAAAGGCTCAGCATAATACCAAGCTTACGGTTTACTATTGCGCTTACGAGTATGAATATAGGAAGATTGAACGTTACCATAAGTATCGACCAATCTATTTTGCCACCGAGTAAATGGTGTGTTATCGTAGCAAGTCCGCCAACACCACCGGGCGCAAAGCCGTTAGAGTTTTGGAAAAGGTGATAAGCAGTACCGACGATAATTCCGGCGATGACGCAGCAAAGTATGTCGCCGATCAGGTTCTTGATTGTTTTTGATTTCATTGGAAGCCTCAAATTAAGTTATTTAAGGGTAAAGCAGGTAACACACTCGACGTGTCCGGTGCGCGGGAAAAGGTCATATGGATATACCTTTGTCATTTCATAGCCGAGCGAGAGCATCTGCTTTGCATCTCTTGCAAGCGTAGCCGGATTGCAGGAGATATAAAGTATCTTTTTGATTTTCTTTTTATCGCAGAGGTAATTTATAAGCTCGGGCGTGCAGCCCTTGCGGGGTGGGTCGAGTACTACCGCGTCAAAGGTGAGGTTCATTTTTTCGATTACGTCACCTGCGTCACCGCAATAATAATCAGCCACAACGTTGTTTTCAGCGGCGTTTTCCTTTGCGCATTCAACGGCGCTTTCAACAACCTCGATACCCGTAAGCTTATGCCCGCGGAAAACGGAAAGACCTATGCTTCCTATACCGCAGTAAAGATCGCATACTGTTTCATTTTCACCTACGTTTATAAGCTCGGCTCCCTTTTTATAAAGCAGCTCGGCCATATTACGGTTTACCTGATAAAAGGAGGCAGGGGTGATCTTCAGCCTTGCACCGCAAAGCGTGTCGTAAATGTGGCCATCTCCGTATATCAGCTTGAAGTCGTGCGAAAGAACGGTGCTGATATCACCGGGATTGAGATTGGTTAGTACGGTTTTAACGTTCGGGAATTTGGCAACTACATCCTCGCATAGACTTTCTGTGGCGATGCGCTTTTCCTCTTCAAGAATAAGCGTTAGCTCTGTATCGTTATTTTCTGCCGCGCGGAAATAGAGGCTTTTTATAACGGGCAATCCTTCGCTTGTAAGATAAAGTTTTTTGTCTTCATACATTACGGCCTTTATAAGATCCGTTATGTCAGTAAATATCTTCTTGTGAAGGAGACAGGTGTCGGCCGGGATTATGCGGTGGGTTTTCGGAGCGTAGAAGCCTGAAAAGAATCCAAGCTTATCCGAATAGCCGATGGGGATTATAGCCTTGTTGCGGTAAAAGCTTGTGTTCCCGTCGTTTGTGACGTCTGCAATATCGGTATCAGGTAGACCTGCCTTTCGGAATGCGCTGATGACGGTTCCCTTCTTGATATCACGCTCGTGGGTGTAGCTTATTTGCGCGTACGCGCATCCTCCGCATTGACTGCAAACCTTGCATTCGGGGGCAATACGGAATTCGGAAGGGGTTATAAGCTCCTCCGCTTTGCCGATAAAGTACGTTCCGCAATCCTTTATTATTTTGCACTTGACGGTATCGCCGTCTACAGCGCCGGAAATGAATACGGTTTTGCCATTTATATGGGCAACGCCGTATCCGAGATTATTTAAATCTTCAATTTGTAATGTTACAATATCGTTTTTCTTCATAGCACCACCTTCAATCCTATATATAATATCAAATGTATTGGAGAAATTCAACAGTTTGCGATATTATTTGAAAAAAAGTGTTGACAAACTAAAATGCTTGTGTTATACTACGTCGGTGATACGGGTAAAAATATGTCTGCCCGTCTCCTTACCGCCGTCATGGGCGGTCAAATGACCGAAAGGAGGTTCATAACATGGCTAACAAC
>JAFPCJ010000111.1 GCA_017423885.1 Clostridia bacterium
GCTACCGCGCTCATGCGTATGCCAACTCTTTAGGTCCGATAATAATGAATATCGGTAATATTCTTTACGTACTTTGTGCTACCGTAGGCGGACTTTTCCTTGTCACCAACTTCCCGAATTTGAGCATTTCGGGTATGGTATTCTCAATAGATATGATAATACCGTTCCTTAATATGACCAAGCAGTTTACGGGCAATGTGAATCAGGTCTCTCAACAGATAAATTCTATTGCTATGGCGCTTGCAGGCGCGCAGAGAATTTTTGCGCTTATGGATGAGAGCGCCGAAGAGGATAACGGATATGTAACGCTTGTTAATGCTACCACCAATTCCAAGGGTGAGCTTTGCGAGACCGATGAGCATACAGGTCATTGGGCATGGAAGCATCCCCACACAGACGGTACCGTTACCTATACCGAGCTTCGCGGCGATGTGAGAATGGTGGACGTTGACTTCGGATATGTTGAAGGTAAGGACGTTCTGCACGGTGTAAGCGTTTACGCCGAGCCCGGTCAGAAGGTGGCGTTTGTAGGCGCTACGGGTGCGGGTAAAACCACAATTACCAACCTTATCAACCGCTTTTATGATATTGCCGACGGTAAGATACGCTATGACGGTATCAATATCAATAAGATAAAGAAATCGGATCTTCGCCGTTCGCTTGGTATAGTTCTGCAGGATACTAACCTGTTTACAGGTACGGTTATGGATAATATCCGCTACGGTAAGCTTGATGCTACGGACGAAGAATGTAAAAATGCCGCAAGACTTGCAGGCGCTGATGACTTTATCTGCCGTCTGCCGCAAGGCTACGATACCATGCTTTCCAATAACGGCTCAAATCTTTCGCAGGGACAGCGTCAGCTTATAGCTATAGCGCGCGCCGCGGTTGCCGATCCTCCTGTAATGATACTTGACGAGGCAACCTCGAGCATAGACACACGTACCGAAGCGATAGTATCGCGCGGCATGGATAAGCTTATGGAGGGCAGAACGGTTTTCGTTATCGCTCACAGACTTTCCACCGTTATGAATTCGGATGTTATAATGGTTTTGGAGCACGGTGTTATTATCGAGCGCGGAAGCCATACCGAGCTTATAGCGCAAAAGTGTAAGTATTATCAGCTTTATACAGGCGCATTTGAGTTGGAGTAAAGGAGAGCAAAGAATGTACGCAAATTATCATACTCATACCTTTCGTTGCGGTCACGCAAGAGGAACAGAGGAAGAATATATCAAGCGCGCGATAGAGGGCGGAATTAAGATAATGGGCTTTTCCGATCACGTTCCGTTTGCATTTGAAAACGGTCGTGAGCAGAGCTACTGTGTTCAGACGTGCGAAGCCGAAAATTATGTTTCTACGCTCAAAGCTTTAAGAGAAAAATATAAGGATGATATAAAGATCCATATAGGCTTTGAGATGGAGTATTATCCGAAGTATTTTGAGGCAATGCATTCTTATGTTAAGAGTCTCGGAGCCGAATATCTGATACTCGGTCAGCATTTTGTAGGAGATCCGTTCGGTCACCATTCTATGGGCTGTCAGGATGACCCCATAAAGCTTCATGAATATGTAGACTGCGTAACGGCAGGGCTTAAAACAGGAGCGTTCAAGTATGTGGCTCACCCTGATATGTTTGTATACGGCATAGATGATGAGATATACCATGAGGAGATAGCGCGGCTTTGTAAGACGGCTAAAGAGACCGACACTCCGCTTGAAATTAATTTCCTCGGTATTCGTGATAAGCGCTTTTATCCCAATGAACCGCTTTGGCGTATAGCAGGCGAGGTTGGCTGTAAGGCGATCTTCGGATTTGATGCCCATGATATTAAAGATGCGTTTGACGGCGATTCAATCCAAAGAGCCGAAGAAATAGTCAGCAAATACGGCTTACCCCTTGTAAACGAACTTGAAATATAGGTATAAACAAACAGCGATCGCCCAAAATCAGGGTGATCGCTGTTTATATATAATCAATCTTCCTTTAAAACGTAGGCAAAATCAATGTGTCCGTTACCCGGATCAAGCCTTGTGAACTCGACCTTTTCACCGAAGGCGAGC
>JAFPCJ010000112.1 GCA_017423885.1 Clostridia bacterium
GTGAATGACGGACTTATAGTCAGTGGAATAAATATTCCTGCCATGTCTAATGCTCTGCTTTTATACTCCGTTACAGTAAACGGTGCGGCACCTCCTGCAAGCGGAAACACTGTTACAAATACCGTTACACTCACTGGAAACGGAATAGTTACACCCATAACAGCACAGGAGACCGTTACAGCCGAAGCACAGCCGCGTCTTGCTATTACAAAGGCGATAAGCCCTGCCGTGGTATCGCCCAATCAGCCGCTTACCTATACCTTTACGGTAAGTAACCTTGGAAATACTGCGGCAGATGCAGCCGACGGAATCGTTATTACCGACACCTTCGATCCCATCATTGATATTACAAGCGTGACTTATAACGGAATAGCTCTTGTAGAGGGACAGGATTACACTTATAATCAGGCAACAGGCGAGTTTGCAACAACACAAGGATATATTACTGTTCCTGCCGCAAGCTTTGTTCAGGACCCTGTAACAGGTGAATTTACCGTTGTTCCTGCAATGGGTACACTTGAAATAACAGGCACAGTATAATAATTTATTTGATGCGTATTCCCTGAGCGCAAATAATGAAGCCTTCTCCGTCGAACGGGGAAGGCTTTAGGCTTATACTACCTTTAAGTAAGCGCAGTTTTTATAGGCAGGCATATTTGGTCGTCCGCTATAGAGTACATAAATGGTATTTGCAAATAACTTTCCTGATTTTTATACAAATATATTGATTTATAACCTAAAATATGGTATTATAAATTGGCATAATAAATATGTGTTAAATACACAGTCTTCGGAGAAGTGAAGAAAATGGACATTAAGCAAAAAGCATTACAAAAGCATTATGAATGGGGCGGAAAGCTTGAGGTTGGTTCCAGGGTGACTGTAGCAGATGCCGAATCACTCTCGCTCGCATACACCCCCGGTGTTGCTCAGCCTTGCCTTGAAATACAAAAGGACCCAAGCCTTTCTTATGAGCTTACCCGCCGCTCAAATCTGATAGCGGTAATAACAGATGGCTCGGCGGTTTTAGGTCTCGGCAATATTGGCCCCGAAGCCGGAATGCCTGTAATGGAAGGTAAGTGCGTGCTTTTCAAGGAGTTTGCGGATGTGGATGCGTTTCCTATTTGTATACGCTCTAATGATGTTGACGAGATAGTTGAGACGGTATACAGAATATCAGGCTCATTCGGCGGAATAAATCTTGAGGATATATCGGCACCGCGCTGTTTTGAAATCGAAAAAAAGCTTAAAGAAAAATGCGATATTCCCGTTTTTCATGACGACCAGCACGGTACTGCCATCTGTGTTGCCGCCGCTATGCTTAACGCCTTAAAGCTTGCGGGTAAGAAAATAGAGGATATAAAGTGTGTTATAAACGGTGCAGGAGCCGCAGGTACTGCTATCGGTGAGCTTCTTTTGAAGCTTGGACTTAAAAAGCTTGTTATGTGCGATAAGATGGGCGCTATATGCCGCGGCATGGAATTGAGCGAAGCGCATGAGGCTCTGGCGCAAAAGACCAATCCCGACAATGAATCGGGCAGTCTTGCCGAGGTTATAAAGGGCGCTGATGTGTTTATCGGTGTGTCTGCTCCGAATATCGTAACACGCGAGATGGTAGCATCCATGAACAGCGGTGCCGCAGTTTTTGCAATGGCAAATCCTGTTCCCGAAATTATGCCTGATGAAGCACTTGCAGGCGGTGCGGCAGTAGTCGGAACCGGGCGCTCGGATTTTGCAAATCAAATTAACAATGTTTTGGCTTTCCCCGGTATCTTTCGCGGAGCGCTTGATGTAAGGGCGAGCGATATAAACGATGAAATGAAGCTTGCCGCGGTTTACGCGCTTTGCTCGCTTGTATCGGATGACGAGCTTAAAAACGATTACATACTTCCAAAGGCGTTCGATAAACGCATTGCGCCTACCGTTGCAAAAGCGGTAGCCGAAGCGGCAAGACGCTCGGGAGTTGCAAGGATATGATATATTTTGAAAGGACGAATAAAAATGAGTACACAATCAAATAAAAATGTAAAGCGACTTGTAGCCGCGGCTGTGTTTATGGCGATAAACGTAGTTTTCAGTTCGTTTGGAATACCTGTTCCGGGCGGCAGGATATACCTTTGCGATGCGGTTATATGCACAGCCGCTATGCTTTTTGACCCCATTTATGCCTTGGCGATAGGCGGAATAGGCGCCTTGCTCGGTGATATGTTTTTTTACCCTGCCGCTATGTTCGTATCGCTTTTGGTTCACGGACTTCAGGCAATAACAGTTTCACTTTGCACACATTTCACTTTTAAAAAGCATCCGCTGTTGGGAATGATACTCGGCGGCGTTTTGGGATGCGTGATAATGACTGTGGGGTATACGCTCGGAAAGGTATTTGTATACGGCGAGCTCGGCAAGTGGATGCCGGCGCTCATTACCGCTCCCTTTGAGCTTTTGCAGTCGGCGGTGGGAACGGTCATCGCAATAACACTTTGCTATAGTCTTAAGTTGCGCGATAAGCTTAAACTTGATATATAAAACAATCAGGAGATTATATTATAAATAAAACAGTTTATAACTTCTTTTTGGATAAAAAGCATCACGAATATCGCCATGCGGTCGATTGGAATTTGGCGGAGGAATATTCCGCAAAGGGGATGACTCCCATTGAGCGTATGGCTGACCGCTTTGAGCGTCTTTGCGAGGAAGAAAAGGCAGTAATTATCGATGGCGAGCAGATCGTTTTCATGCGTACAGTTTCAAATCTTCCCGAGATCTTTACCGATAGCGAGTGGGAAGAGATAAAGTCGAAGCATTTTATACATGAGCTCGGCTACAATTCCAATCTTTCTCCGAATTTTGGGGACGCAATAGCAGAAGGACTTTTGAAAAAACGCGAGAGCGCCGATGAATACGGCAAGCGTGCTATTGATAATATTATCAAGCTTTCGGATAAATACCTTGCCGAAGCCTAGAGACTCGGCAGGGAGGATGTAGCCGCAGTTTTGCGTCAGGTGCCGCGTTATCCTGCACGTAATTTCCGCGAGGCTCTGCAGTTCTTCCGTATTATCCATTATTCGTTATGGCTTGAAGGAAATTATCATAACACTGTCGGTCGCTTCGATCAGTATGTGAATGAATATCTTTTATCGGATATTGAAAAGGGTGTACATACATACGAATCGGCACTTGAACTGCTTGAAGACTTCTTTTTGTCCTTCAATAAGGACAGCGATATCTATATTGGTGTTCAGCAGGGCGATAACGGTCAGAGCATGATGCTCGGCGGAATAGATAAGGACGGAAACGATGCCTTCAATCTGCTTTCCGAGCTTTGCTTAAAGGCTTCCTGCAACAATAAGATGATCGATCCTAAAATAAATCTGCGCGTGAGCCGCAACACCCCTGCCGAGCGTTATACTCTTGCTACCGAGCTTACCAAGGCAGGTCTTGGTTTTTCGCAGTATTCCAATGATGATATCGTAATTCCTGCGCTTATAAAAATGGGCTACAGTCCCGAGGATGCCGCGGATTATACCGTTGCCGCCTGCTGGGAGTTTATTGTGCCTGCAGTAGGTGCCGATATAGCGAATATCAGCGCAATGTCTTACCCCAAGGCAGTAGATATTGCATTACATAACAACCTTGAAAAGTGCGCTACTTATGAGGAGTTTTTCGGTTGCGTAAAGCAGGAGATACAAAAGGAGTGTGACTCTATTTGTGATAACATCAAGGATGTATGGTTTATTCCTGCGCCGTTTATGAATGTGGTTATGGATTGTGATATCTATAACGGCGGAAAGTATAATAACTTCGGTATTCACGGTACGGGTATCGCTACCGCTGCCGATAGCCTTGCCGCTATAAAGAAGTATGTTTTTGAAGAGGGAACACTCCAAAAGAGCGAGCTTATAAAAGCGGTTGACGAAAATTTTGAGAATTCTCCCGAGCTTTTGCATAAGCTGCGTTTCGAGGCTCCAAAGCTTGGAAACAACGATGATTTTGTAGACAGCATTGCAACCGATTTGCTTGACTCCTTCGGTGCGGCACTTAAGGGCAAGACAAATTGCCGCGGCGGAATTTTCAGAGCAGGTACAGGCTCTGCTATGTATTATCTGTGGCATGCCAATGAGATAGGCGCTTCGGCTGACGGAAGAAGAGCCAAGGAGCCGTTTGGTACCAACTACTCGGTATCTCTTTTTGCCAAGGTGAAGGGTCCTGTTTCGGTAATCGCTTCAATGACCAAACAGCATTTTGAAAACGCAATGAACGGCGGTCCGCTTACACTTGAATTCCACCAAAGCATATTTGCCGATCAGGACGGTATTGAAAAGGTCGGAATGTTAGTCAAGAACTTTATCGACCGTGGCGGTCATCAGCTTCAGCTTAATACCGTTAATCTCGAGCGTATGCTTGATGCACAGGCACATCCCGAAAATCACAGACAGTTGGTCGTGCGTATCTGGGGTTGGAGTGCTTACTTCGTAGAACTTGACAAAGAGTATCAGGATCATGTTATCGCCCGTCAGGCGTATACGGTATGATAGGCACTATATTTGATATAAAGGAAATGGCGGTGCATGACGGACCCGGCATCAGAACTACCGTGTTCTTTAAGGGGTGCCCTCTGCGCTGCCGTTGGTGCCATAATCCCGAGGGTCTCGATCCAAGACCGCAGCTTATGTACAAGGATGCGCGGTGTATCGGTTGTAAAAGCTGTCAGCGCGAGTGCGAGCATGAGGAGTGTCAGCCTTTTGGCAGATGTATTCATTCCTGCCCTGAAAATTGTCTTGAGATAACAGGCAGAAGTATTACTGCCGCCGAGCTTGCAACAGAGCTTAAAAAAACCGCCGAAATTCTCGGCAGTTCCTTTGGCGGCTTTACTTTTTCAGGCGGTGAGCCGCTTATGCAGTATGATTTTTTGGCATCGGTTGCACACAAGCTTTCTGACTATCATCTTTGTATAGAAACGAGCGGATACGCTAACGCGCAGGTGTTCAAGCAGACTTGCAAGATAATGGATCTTGTAATTATGGATGTAAAGCTTGCAGATAACGCACTTCATGAGAGGTATACAGGTGTCAGTAACCGACAAATACTTGAGAATTTAGACTATCTAAAGAGGAGCGGAACGCCTTTTATAATACGCACTCCGCTAATTCCAAATATCACTGATACCGTAGAAAATCTTTCTGCGATACAAAGGCTTATAGGCGATGCCAAGTGGGAAAAACTACCCTATAACCAAATGGCAGGCGCAAAATATAAGATGCTCGGAATGGAATATAAGCTTTGAAAATGGCTATTAAACAAATGAAAGAGAAAAAATAGAAACATTATAAATAATCAGTAATAAGCATATTAAATAATCCCCTTAGTGCAGATACTCGAAAAATAAATAGTTTTCGAGATTACGCTAAGGGGATTATATTAATTTGCGACTGTTCTTAAAACTTTTTTAATTTTAACTTTTTACCACGACCATTGATAAAGAGGCGATTTTGGTTCTGTTTCAAATGTTGGGGTGTCATTTGTTATACAACCTTTATATATTCATTCTTCAAGGCGCTTATTCGTTGGGACCCCACA
>JAFPCJ010000113.1 GCA_017423885.1 Clostridia bacterium
AGCACCATGATCTTATCGGCGGCAAGCACGGTGGAGAGTCTGTGTGCAATTACAAGACAGGTCTTGCCCTGCATAAGACGGTCAAGAGCAGTCTGAATAAGGCTTTCGGAAATGGAATCAAGCGAGGACGTAGCTTCGTCAAGTATCAATATCTTTGGATCCTTAAGCACTACGCGCGCTATAGAAACACGTTGCTTTTCGCCGCCCGAAAGCTTGAGTCCACGATTGCCGACTACCGTATCATACCCATCGGGAAGTCCCGATATAAAGTCATGGATATTTGCGATCTTACAGGCATTTTCAAGCTCCTCGTCGGTCGCATCCTCTTTAGCGTAAAGTAAATTTTCCTTTATAGTTCCGTTGAAAAGATAGGTGTCCTGCGTTACAACTCCGATATTCTGCCGCAGATATGAAAGCTCAAAATCACGGACATTCACTCCCGCGACCGACACACTTCCCGAAACGGTATCGTAAAGACGCGGTATCATGCCTATAACGGTAGATTTTCCTGCACCCGAAGCACCCACCAAAGCAAACATCTTGCCGCTCGGAACGGTAAAGCTTACTCCTTTTAATATTTCAAGTCCGCGCTCATAGGTAAAATGAACATCGCGAAACTCTACCGAGCAATCCTGAAGCTCGGGTCTTTGAGGAGACTCGGGGTCAACTATATCGCACTTGCGGTCATAATACTCGAAAATTCTTGTAAACAAGGCAAGTGAACGGACAAAATCCACCTGAAGATTAAGCAGCATACGCACCGGCTGATAAAGTCTGTTCACAAGCGCTACGACCACCGATATATCGCCGACCGTAAGTCCATCGTCACCAAGGGCGATTATCAGAAAGCCGCCTGCAAAATATATCATGAGCGGAGCGATCTGAATAAACATGCCAAGGAAAACGTGAAACCAACTTCCTGCACGGTGCTCCTTTATGGTGATATCGGTAACTCGCTTGTTTATATTTTTGAATTTTTCATATTCCTTTTGTTCCGGGTAAACAGCTTAACAAGCATTGAGCCGCTTACCGAAAGCGTTTCATCAACGTGCTGATTGAGCACATCGTGCTCGGCTTGCGCCTTTGACACAAGGTCCCAACGCTTCTTGCCTACTGCTCTTGTCGGAAAGATAAGCACAGGCAGAATTACAAGACCTACTATTGCAAGCCGCCAATCGGTATAAAAAAGATAAAATACCGATGTTCCTATAACAAGGGTATTACTGACAATTGAAGTGAGCGTTCCCGAAATAACCGAGCTCACCCCGCTTATATCGCTGTTCATACGGGTGATTATATCACCCTGCTTCTCGCTTGTGAAAAAAGAATGTGACATGTGCTGAAGATGGTCATACATCTGATTTTTCATGTCATAGATTATCCTTTGCGATATCCATGAGTTTATGTATTGCTCGAGCACACTAATTATCTGTGCCGCAGAAAGCACAACAAATGCAAGTATCAGTAGCTTCACAAGCATTGCGACCGAACGGTCAACCGATATTATTTCATCAACAATTTTTCCTGTAATAATAGACGGGAAAAGACCGAGCACCGCCGATACGAGAAGTCCCGCAAAAACAAGGAGAAACTGCGGCAGATACGGTTTTAAATATGAAAGTATACGCAAAAGAAGCGCTTTTGTTACCTTCGGCTTATTCCTTTTTTCTTCTTCCGTCAGATGACCTCGCGGTCCCAAAGGTCTGCCCGGACGCATTCCGGGAGGAGGCGGCATTCCCATATTTTTCAATCCTTATATTTTAAAATAGCATATTCTTTGCCCGTTTTCGAGCAGTATCTGCAGCGCCGCAAGCCGCTAAATTTTATTATACC
>JAFPCJ010000114.1 GCA_017423885.1 Clostridia bacterium
ATAGATAAGAATAATATAGAAAATAATAATATTGATAATAATGAATGTACGTATGTATGTATGAGCGCGCAGGGAAAAATCAAAAAAAATTGCCTTAAAAGGCTTTAAAAAGGTGAATTGTGGTTGACAAACCTATACCTTATTTGGTAAAATAGTTTAGTTAATATGAATCATTATGTCTTTTTGGAGGGATAGCTACGGTTACGAGTATGACAGGCTTCGGCCGCGCTAAACAGACCGTGTCCGATCTTGATATAACAGTTGAGATCAAATCGGTAAATCACAGGTATTTTGAATTTTCTTCAAGACTGCCGAGAGCGTATCAGTTTTTGGATGAAAAGCTTAAGAGCTTTTGTCAGCAGAGAGTCTCAAGAGGTAAGGTAGAGGTCTCGGTAATGATAGAGGACCGCTCGGAAAATGCCATTGAGCTTGAAGTGAATGAGCAGTATGCCGATGCATACATAAAGGCACTTCGCGCTATCGGTGAGCGTTATGCCTTGGCGGATGATATTACGGTATCATCGCTTATCGGCAACAATGAGATATTTACCGCCCGCCGTCATGAGATGGATGACGAGGTGCTCACAGCCGCTGTTATGCAGGTGGCAGACGAGGCGGTGGCAAACTTTATTGCAATGCGCGCCGCGGAGGGTGAGCGTCTTGTAAAGGACGTTACCGAGAGAACGCAGACCATACTTAAATGCGTCGAGTTTATCGAATCGCGCTCTCCCGAGACCGTAAAGGAATACCGCGAGCGTATCGAGCAAAAGATCCGCGAGCTTATAGGCGATGTTCAGGTGGACGAGCAGAGACTTCTTACCGAAACCGCCATCTTTGCCGATAAGATAGCAGTCGCCGAGGAAACTGTGAGACTTCGCAGTCATATCAATTCCTTGGTCGGAATGCTTGAGGGAGGCGGCGCTATCGGACGTAAGCTTGATTTTACCGTTCAGGAAATGAACCGCGAGGCAAATACCATCGGCTCAAAGGCGCAGGATATTGAGATCAACCGTACTGTTGTTAATATCAAGTCGGAGATCGAAAAGATACGCGAGCAGATACAGAATATCGAATAAGGACGGGGAAAGAGAATGAAGCTTGTTAATATCGGTTTCGGTAACATGGTATCTGCATCGAGAATGATAGCCATTGTAAGCCCTGAATCGGCGCCCATAAAGCGAATAATTCAGGATGCAAAGGAGCGCGGAACGCTTATTGACGCTACTCACGGACGGCGTACCCGCGCGGTCATAATAACCGACAGCGACCATATTATTCTGACCTATCTGCAGTCGGAAACGCTTGCTAACCGTATGACCGAGGAAAGCGTTATCGATGATGAGGAGGAAGACGATGAATAAGGGAAGACTTTTTATTATCTCGGGTCCCTCCGGCTCGGGTAAGGATACGGTGCTCGGTGAAGTTCTTAAAACATATCCCGATCTTAAATTCTCAATTTCTTCCATAACCCGCCCTATGCGTGAGGGCGAAAAGGAGGGGGAGAAGTATCACTTTATCTCCCGAGAAGAATTTGAGGATATGATCAAAAATGACCGACTGCTTGAGCATAACGTTTTCGTAGGAAACTATTACGGAACTCCGCGAGAGCCTGTAGAAAAATGCATTGAAGCAGGCGAGGATATCTTTGTAGAGATAGATGTAAACGGCGCGGCACAGATACGCGAAAAGGCAAAGGATGCCTTGAGTATTTTTATAATGCCGCCTTCCATGAGCGTTTTGCGCGCCCGTCTTACAGGCAGAGGAACAGAAACGCCCGAGCTTATTGAAAAGCGTCTCGAAGCCGCCGCAAAGGAAATTGCGAGGGCTGACGAATATGATTATATAGTCATCAATGATGTACTTGAGGACGCTGTGGCAGATGTCAATGCCATAATCCGCAGTGACCGCGCTCGCGAGGAACGCAATGAGGGAATCGCACAGCGCGTACTTAACAGTTAACAATTTTTTATTTTGAAAGGAAAGAAAAACTATGTTAAACCCTTCTATCGGAAAGCTTATTCAGAATTATGAAAACCGTTACCGCCTTGTAATGGATATCGCAAAAATGGCTCGCGATATCTCGGGCGAGGCTGAAAAGAATGAGGAGATACTCATTGAAAAGCCTGTAAGCATTGCAATCGATAAGCTTGCAAGCGAGAGAAACGTATAATTAATTTAAAATTACATTGGGGAGGGAACGGTATGGAGTGTACTTTGGTGCAAATAGCGCTTGAGGGCGCCGCAGGAAGCTTTGATAAGCTTTACAGCTACCGTGTACCTTCCCATCTTGTTAGCAAGGCAAAGGCAGGCTGTAGGGTCACCGTGCCGTTCGGCAGGGGTGACACCAAACGCCAAGGCATCATTATGGGTGTTGAAACGGCTGAGCCATCGGCGCGCATCAAGGATATATATGAGGTCACCGACCAAGCTCCCGTTTTAAACCAAGAGATGCTTTCTCTTTGCGTTTGGATGAAGGAGCATACCTTTTGCACATATTTTGACGCGGTGCACACTATGCTCCCTGCAGGACTTAATTACCGCTTTGCTGACCGTTTTTCGGTGGACGAGGAATTTGCCGCATTGCATCTGCTTCAGGAAAACGAGCAGGAGATATATGCCTATTTAAAGGAAAATCCCGACTGTCCGCGCGAAAAGCTTGAAAGAATCTTTGAAAACTGCGAAGCGGTGCTTGAAACCCTTGAAGAAAAGCAGGCTGTAATCAGAGGAAGTCATATTGTCCGCAGAATGGGCGATAAGACGGCTAAATGGGTGCGCTCGCTTTGCGAGGCGGACGAACTGCCTGCAGGACTTACCGCAAGACAAAAGGAGATAGCACAGCTTGTAACCGAGCTTCAGAGCATCAGCGTAAAGGAACTTCAGTATTTTACGGGAGTTACGCAATCGGTAATCGATGCGCTGATAAAAAAAGGTGTGCTTGCTTCCTTTGAAAAAGAGGAGTTCAGAACGCCTTACCGAAATACAGCGCCGCCGCAAAGAAAGCCTATAAGCTTTACCGAACAGCAGCAAAAGGCTTATGACGGATTAAAGCAGCTTTTAGACCAGTCACAGCCGCATGCTGCGTTGCTTTACGGAGTTACGGGAAGCGGCAAAACGCAGGTGTTTTTAAGCCTTGTAGATAATGCGGTGGATATGGGGCGCGGCGTCATTATAATGGTGCCCGAAATTGCCCTTACTCCGCAGATGATAGGTATTTTCAGCAGTCGCTACGGGGATAAGATAGCGGTATTTCACAGCGCTATGTCCCAAGGTCAGCGAATGGACGAGTACAAGCGCATCAGAAGCGGTAAGGCACTTATCGCGATAGGTACTCGGAGTGCGGTCTTCGCGCCATTTGAGGATCTTGCACTTATCGTTATGGATGAGGAACAGGAGCATACCTATAAATCGGAAAAGTCTCCGCGCTTTCATGCAAGAGATATCGCAAAATTCAGGGTGAACTACCATTCGGCACTGCTTTGTATGGCTTCGGCAACACCGTCGCTCGAAAGCTACAGTGCGGCTCTGCGCGGAAAGTACAGCCTTTTTTGCATGCCCGAGCGCTATGGCTCGGCAGTTCTGCCGCAGGTAACTACGGTGGATATGAAAAAGGAACTGCTTTCGGGAAATTCAGGAAGCATCAGCGGCGAGCTTTTCTCGGCTGTTGACGGTGTACTGAAAAATGGGAAGCAGGCAATAATATTGCTTAACCGCCGAGGCAGAAACACCTATATTACCTGCCCGAGCTGTGGGTACGTGGCTTCCTGCCCCAATTGCAGTGTGTCGCTTACCTACCATTCGGCAAATCACAGACTTATGTGTCATTATTGCGGCTATTCCGAAGCTGAATCAAAGGTTTGCCCGCAATGCAATAATGAAAATATACGCTTTTTGGGCGTGGGCACCCAAAAGGTAGAGGAAGAGCTGAAAGCACTTTTCCCCGAGGCTCGTATCGTTCGCATGGATGCTGACAGCACTATGACGCGTGAATCCTATTCCAAAAATCTTACCGCCTTTGCAAACGGCGAGTACGATATCATGCTCGGAACCCAGATGGTAGCAAAGGGACTTGATTTCCCGAATGTTACTCTGGTCGGAGTAATAGGTGCCGATCAGGCGGCGTACAGCGAGGACTACCGAAGCTTCGAAAAAAGCTTTTCCTTGCTGACGCAGGTTATAGGCAGAGCGGGACGCGGCACAAGCGAGGGCATAGCGGTAATACAAACGCTTGACCCTGCAAGCAATATTATTTCGCTTGCCTGCCGTCAGGACTATGAAGCTTTTTACGAGGAAGAGATAAAAAGCCGTAAGGTCATGATATTTCCGCCATATTGCGATATCTGCGTGATATGGTCGCAATCGACTAACCGTTCACTTGCAGAGGCTACAGTCCGTGAGGTGTTTGACCGCCTGCGCGAGGGTACAAAGGGCGAGTTTTGCGATGTGCGGCTTATGATACTCGGTCCTGCCGCGGCGGCTATGCCCAAGGTCAATAACCGCTACAGATACCGCCTTACTATTAAATGCAAAAATGACCGCCGTTTCAGAGAATTGCTTCGCAAGGCTATTGATATACGGCTTAAAAAGGACGCTTCGGTCACGGTAGATATCAACCCTGAAAGCGTAATTTAAAGGAGATTACCATTATGGCAAAACGCAATATTGTAAAAATGGGTGACGATGTACTTCGCAAGGTATGCCGTACACAGCTTGATTTTGATTCAAAGCTTCATCAGATACTTGATGACATGGCGGAGACCATGTATGAAGCCGAGGGAGTAGGTCTTGCCGCTCCGCAGGTGGGTCTGCTTCGCCGTTACTGTATAATAGATGTCGGTGAGGGTCTGTTAGAGCTTATCAATCCTGTTATCATTGAAAAAAGCGGAGAGCAAACGGGGGATGAGGGCTGTCTTTCCATTCCTAACCGCTTTGAGACCGTTACAAGACCGATGAAGGTCAAGGTGCGCGCGCAGGACCGCAACGGTAATACTGCCGTTTACGAGGGCGAGGGATTGCTTGCGCGTGCTATGTGCCATGAGATAGACCATCTTGACGGTGTTCTTTATATAGACCACGTCAAAAAGGGAATGAACGGACTTAAAAAGGAGCACAGATAATGCGGATGGTTTTTATGGGTACGCCCGATTATTCGGTGGCTACCCTTGAAGAATTGCATAGGGCAGGGCATGAGATAGTCGGAGTTTTTGCACAGCCCGATAAGCCTGTAGGCAGAAAAAGAATTATGACGGCTCCGCCCGTAAAGGAATGCGCCGAAAAATTAGGAATAAAGGTGTATCAGCCTGCCACACTCCGTGACGGCGAGGCGCTTGAAATACTCAAAGCACTTGCCCCCGAAATAATAGTTGTGGTAGCCTACGGTAAAATACTTCCGAAGGAGATACTTAAACTGCCGAAATACGGCTGTGTAAACGGTCATGCATCCCTGCTTCCTGCATATCGCGGCGCTTCTCCGATACAGTGGTGCATCGTTTGCGGTGAAAAGCAGACCGGTGTTACCGTAATGCAGATGGACGAGGGCATGGACACAGGTGATATTATAAGTCAGGCAGTTGTTGATATAGGCGAGCAAGAGACCGCCGAACAGCTTTTTGACCGTCTTTCCACAGTTTCTGCAAAATTAATGGCAGAAACCTTGGTTTCTATAGAAAACGGAACCGCCACAAGGCAGAAACAGCCCGATAACGGTGTCAGCTACGCTCCCATCCTTAAAAAAGAGATGGCAGAGCTTGATTTTAATAAGAATGCTACCGAGCTTTATAATGCCGTAAGAGGCTATTATTCATGGCCCTGCGCTTACTTTTTCCTTGAGGGAAAGCGAGTTAAGGTCATAAAGTCGGCGGTTGCCGCTGAAAGCCACGCGACTGCAGGAACGGTTGTCCGCTCGGATGAAAAGCTTATTATTGCCTGCGGCGAGGGTACTGCGCTCGAGCTTTGCGAGATACAGCCCGAGGGTAGCCGACAGATGACGGCAACAGAATGGCTTCGCGGCAAGAAAATTGCCGTCGGAACGGTGATAGGCTGATATGGCAAATGCGAGAAAAACTGCTGTAAAGGCGCTTTTGCAGGTCGAAAAAAGCGGAGCATATTCTAACCTTACTTTAAATAAGCTATTAAGTGAGAGCGAGCATAGCTCTGCCGACCGCGCGCTTGCTACTGCGTTGTTTTACGGCGTGCTTGACCGCAGGATAACGCTCGACTACGTGCTTTCCTTATTTTTATCAAAGCCTATTAAGCGACTGTCACCCTATACTGCGGCAGTTCTGCGCTCGGCGCTCTATCAGATAATGTATATGGAGCGTATTCCGAACAGCGCCGCTGTAAATGAAGCGGTAAAGCTTATAAAGGCATCAAAGGAAAAGTTTAATGCATCCTTTGTAAACGGCGTGTTGCGTAATATTCTGCGTAGCGAGATAAATTCACCCGAGGATGACAGCATATCCTCGCTTTCGGTGAGATTTTCATGTCCCGAGAGCATAGTTGAAAGCTTTATTTCGGATTACGGTGCCGATACCGCCAAAGAGCTGCTTCGATCCTTTCTCGAAGCGCCGCCCGTGGTACTGCAGGTGAATACTTTGCGGACAAATGCGGCTTCCCTTGCTGAAAAGTTGCTTAATGAGGGTACTGCCGCTTCTGTCAGCGAGGATGGGAACACCCTTGTTGTTACCGACGGAATAGACGTAAGAGCAAGCAAATGCTACCGCGAGGGACTCTTTTTTATTCAGGATAACGCTTCGCGCAGAGCAATAGAAAAGATGGCGCCAAGGATGGGCGAGCGCGTGCTTGACCTTTGCGCCGCTCCGGGTGGAAAAAGCTTTGCCGCGGCAAGACTTATGCAAGGAAAAGGAGAAATATATTCCTTTGACTTATATGAAAAAAGGGTAGAACTGATAGCGTTATCGGCTAAAAGGCTTGGGTTCGAAAATATCAAAGCGGCGGTTGGAGATGCTACAGTTTACAACGGCGATATAGGCACCTTTGATGCGGTCATCTGCGATGTTCCTTGCTCGGGACTCGGTGTGCTTCGCAGAAAGCCCGAGATAAAATATAAATCCGAGCAGGAATGGGACGCTTTGCCCGCGCTTCAGCTTGAGATACTTGAAAATGCCGCCCGATATTTAAAGGAAAACGGCAGAATACTCTATTCTACTTGTACCTTGCGCCATTCCGAAAACCAAAAGGTTACAAATAAGTTTCTTGACAAACATACGTGTTTTGCG
>JAFPCJ010000115.1 GCA_017423885.1 Clostridia bacterium
ACTGTGGCACCTGCTCTACGGCAGGTGCCACAAGAGGAGCATTTTTTACTTTGTGTCGGGCTGAAGCGCCTTTTTTATCTGTCCGTCGGTTGCTCGGGTGAGAGTGAAAATGAATTCGCAGTACTCGCCGTATCTGCTCTTGACCCATATTTCCTCGCCGTGAGCGTCGATTATGGACTTGCTGATGTAGAGACCCAGACCCACGCCCGTCTTATCAATGTCAATACTAATTCTACGCAGGGAACTGAAAATTATTCCGATGAAGGCAAAAAAGGAAAAGATTTCTCCGTGCCTGCCACGATAAACCAAGATTCCGAGAGCGATACTGAAAGTGATATGTCCTTTGTTGATATACCGAACGAGGCGCAGGATATACTCGATATGTATGACCGAGGGGAGATAACCACCGAGGAACGAGACGAGCGGCTTCAGGAATTATGGAGCGAGGCAATCAAGCGATACGGACAGTTTCCGCAGGGTGAGAAAGCTGTAGATGATATACCCGTTCCGAAAAAGGTTGCCAAGGATAAACCGAACCGCCGCTTTACCCGAACAATGCTTGAATCGGGGAAATACACCGAGCGGATGATGGCAGAAGCCGCCGCAGATATTCTCGCGGGCAATCAGACCTATGAGGTAATATCGGATGAGAGCGCACAGAAGGCGGCAGACCGAGTTTACACCGAGGGCAGAGCCGAAAAGGTGTGGGCGGATGCGATAGCAAATCCTTATATCAGCAAAAACACCATTGCAATAGGCGAGCGGCTTCTCACCGAGGCACTAAACAACAACGATACTGCGGCGGTGCTTCAACTCGGCGCAGAGCTTTCCGAGGTGCTCACCCGTGCGGGTCAGGTGGTACAGTCGGCAAGGATGTTTAAGAAGATGACGCCGCTCGGCAGGGTCATGACCGTGCAGAAAATGGCGGATGTTTTAAACAAGGACCTCAAAGGCAAATACGGCGACAAGGCGGTCACCGTAGCCCCGAATCCTCTGCTGATAGACCAGCTCTACGGCGCAGAGACCGAAACCGATATTGAGGCGGTTATGGACGATCTGACGGTGGATATGGCATCTCAGGTGCCTGCGACATGGCTTGATAAGCTAAACGCCTGGCGATATTTCGCGATGCTTTCAAATCCAAGGACACATGTTCGGAATCTTGTGGGCAATACGGTATTTACCGTTCCCGTTGCTATGAAAATGGCGGTCGGCACGGCGCTTGAAACCATGATGATCCGTGACCGAAATAAGCGTACCAAGACACTTATCGTTTCTAAGCAATACCGTGACTTTGCCGAAAAGGATTTTAAAACAAAGGAAGCTCAGGCTTTGCTTAAGGGTACGGGTCAGCTTGATTCAAAGGGTCAGATAATGGATATGCGCAAGACCTTTGAGACCGAATGGCTTGAAAAGCTCACTAAGGGAAACAGCAATCTTCTTGAATGGGAGGACATGCTCTTTAAATCGGTGCATTATAAAATGGCGCTCTCGGGCTTCCTTGCGGCGAGAAAAATCGACCTTAAAAGCATGAGTCAGGCAACGCTTGACGAGGCAAGAGCCTATGCCGTTAACGAAGCTAAAAAGGCAACCTTTCAGGATGCGAGCTTTATTGCCGAGCGGCTTAACGATGCATTCAGAATCCCCAAGTGGTCAAGGTGGAGCGGTGACCCCGATGCCGAGGCGGTAAGCCTTGCCGCACGGTTTATGATCGAGGGTGTGCTTCCCTTCAAGCGCACACCGATAAACATTGTCAAGCGCGGAGTGGAATATAGCCCCATAGGTCTTGTGACCACCTTGGTGAGAGGTCTTGAAAGTGTGCGAAGCAAACGGATGACCATGGCTCAGTTTTGCGACGGTCTCGCCTCGGGGCTTACGGGTACGGGTGTACTCGTTGCAGGTCTGTTGCTTGCGAGCCTCGGAGCAGTAAAGGGCAGCTTTGACGATGACGAGGAGGACAAATTCACAAAGCTCAACGGAGGGCAGGAGTATTCGGCTATAATAGGTGGAAAATCGTATACGATAGATTGGGCGGCACCTTCGGCGATTCCGTTCTTTATAGGGGTAGAGCTGGCATCCGAGCTTGACCGTGATGAGAAAATAACCCTTGCAGATTTTGGTGACGCTGTATGGAACGCACTTGAACCCATGACCAACCTTTCAATGCTTTCGGGTATTCAGGGAATAATTGATGCAGTGCGATATGAGGACGGCAACCGAACGATAGCCTCGGTGCTCGGCAATGCGGCAACC
>JAFPCJ010000116.1 GCA_017423885.1 Clostridia bacterium
GATCTCCTCGATGAAACGACCGTCACGCGGATATCTGGAATCAGCAACAACAACACGATAGAAAGGAGCCTTCTTAGCGCCCATACGGCGAAGTCTGATTTTAACTGCCATTTTCTCTACACCTCCGTAGCTAAAGTTTTATGTTTAAAAAACAACATAGTTGATTTTGCTCTACGCTGTCTCAAAAACCGAATTTATTCATACCACCCGGCATTCCGGGCATACCCATGCCACGCATCATGCGGCGTTTTCCGCCCTTTGATGACATCTGTTTGAACATCTTTTTCATCTGCTCATACTGCTTGAGCAGACGGTTTACATCCTCTACCGCATTTCCGCTTCCTGCGGCTATTCTGCGGCGGCGTGATGCATTTATTATATCAGGATGTGCGCGTTCCTTGGCGGTCATCGAGGTGATTATAGCCTCAACGCGAAGCATCTGACGGTCATCAATATCAACATCTCTCAACTGCTTATCCATTCCCGGTATCATAGAAAGCAGACTCTTTACCGAGCCCATCTTCTTTATCTGATGGAACTGATCAAGCAGATCGTTCATATCAAACTTGTTTTCCTGCAAGCGGCGCGCTGTTTCTTCTGCCTTTTTCTCGTCTATCTCTTCCTCAACGCGCTCAATAAGCGACAGCACATCACCCATGCCGAGTATGCGCGTAGCCATACGGTCGGGATGGAATTCTTCAAGGTCATCAAGCTTTTCTCCCACACCTGCAAACATTATCGGCTTTCCTGTTACAGCGCGGACCGAAAGTGCCGCACCGCCTCGGGTGTCACCGTCAAGCTTGGTGAGGATGACGCCGTCTATCGCGAGTATATCATGGAAGGACTTGGCAATATTTACCGCATCCTGACCGACCATAGAATCGACAACAAGCAGTATATTATGGACCTCGACCGCTTCGGTAATACGGCGAAGCTCATCCATAAGCTCCGTATCTATATGCAAGCGACCTGCGGTATCAAGGATAACGTAATCGTAACCGTAATCGCGAGCCTGACGGATTGCCTGCTCTGCTATTTTTTCAGGCTTCTCGGTGCCCATTTCGAAAACGGGCGCATTGACCGCTTCACCTACCACCTTCAACTGCTCAATAGCGGCAGGACGGTAGATATCGCAAGCAACCAACAACGGACGGTGGCCCTGCTTACGCAGAAGCTTTGCAAGCTTTGCGGAATGGGTAGTTTTACCCGAGCCCTGCAGACCGCACATCATAATAACCGTAGGCAGCTTTGAAGAGGTATTAAGACGCGCCTGCTCGCTTCCCATAAGAGCGGTAAGCTCATCGCGGACTATCTTTACCACCATCTGCGGTGCAGTAAGGCTCTCCATAACGTTGGCACCGATACATTTTTCGGCAACGCTGTTGGTAAAATCCTTTGCTACCTTATAGTTGACATCGGCTTCAAGAAGCGCCAGGCGCACCTCGCGCATTGCTTCCTTAACATCCGATTCGGTAAGCTTTCCTTTGGAACGCAGGCGCTTAAATACACCTGTCAGCTTATCTGAAAGATTGTCAAACGCCATAATCGTCACTCCTAAATATCATCAATTAACTCAAAAAGCTCGTTTTGCTTTTCTTTGTTGCCTGCTTTAATTTCAGTTGCAAGAGCTTTGAGCCGCAAAAAGGCATCGCAATATCCGCAGGACTCTTCCCATTCGCGAAGCTGTACCTCGGCACGCTTTATAAGATCGGATACGCCCTGCCGCGTTATGCCCTCTATCTCGGCTATCTCGGATAGCGAAAGATCCTCATTATAATACATTAGTGCGGGGTTACGCTGTTTTTCGCTCAAAAACTGACCGTAAACATCAAGCAAAGCCGACACATAAAGATCCTTTCGCATACTCTCACCTCTTACAGCCTGATGATTATAACACAAAAGAAACGCTCTGTCAAGTTTTTTTCTTGACAGAGCGAAAATATTTTTTTACAGCTTTCAAAATGTTGTGGGCATCTCGCCCAAATAAAAATTAAGGTAGACATAAATATTGCTTTTCAGTCTTAATATCCGCGGCTTTGAGTTATAAGTGCGCTCCAAGTAATAGGGCCTACTGCGCCTGTTTGGTCTATGCCGTTTGCCGCCTGAAATGCTCTTACGGCGTTTTCGGTAGCCTCATCGTAGACACCGGTCAATTCCACTGTCGGGATTGCAGAATCAGTTTCGGATATCTGACGTAATGCTTGCTGAACGGTATTAACGTACTGCCCTGTATCGCCGCGGACAATAAATCTTCCCGGATAAATATCCGAAGCGAACTGCCTGTATTCCTGCGGCAGATCCCCTAAGATCTGCGAGTATACCCATTGCAGATAATTCCATGTATCTCTGCCTACTATTCCATCAGGCGAAATGCCGTAAAGGCCTTGAAATGCCACGACGGCATCGCGGGTAGCGGCGTCAAAAACTCCTGTAATATTTATCTGCGGCACCTCGGTCAAAAAGAAGCCGATAAAAGCGAGATAATACTGCAGGGTACGCACACTCGTTCCGCTGTCCCCTATCTGCAGTACCTTCGGAAATTGCCGTTGCACCTCGGAGATTGTCAGACCCTCGCTCGTAAGCTCCGAAAGCCGCTTCACTCCGCCATATATCTCCTTTAGCTTATACCATGTAGCCTTGCCCACTATACCGTCAGCCGCGAGATTAAAAATCCTTTGAAATTCCTTTACCGCCTCCTCGGTCTCAAGGTCATACGCAGGACTTATATCGTTTATGATCGGTATCGCGGGGTAGTTCTTTGCTATACGGTTTAACTGTCGCTTTATGGTTATAACATCCTCTCCGAAGGTGCCGCGCTCAAGCGGATCGCCGGGGTATGACGGAATATTGCCGCCTACAGGAGCATTGAAAATCAGGTCAATATCCTCTCCGTAGTAGCTTTGTAAAATCTCATAAGCGCCAAGTCCCTGCTCGGCAAGCTCAACGCTTCCCCATTGAGAAAGACCGTCACACTGCGTTCTTACTCCGTCACAAAACTGTGCAAAAAACGGTTCTATATTCCCTCTTTTCACGATATAGTCATTGAAAATATCGTCGGTTATTCGGCTTATATTCTCAAAAATCTCTCTATCGGGTACAAAGGCGTGATCGAACTGCGTTGTAGAGGTGATGTCGAAGTCATATCCGCGGCTTCGGTAGTATTCGGTATACACACGGTTAAGTGTATAGGATATCTGCGCTAAAATATTAGCCCTTATCGCACTTTCGGGCCATGTAGGATATATCTCGCTGGAAGCCACGTTTTTTATATACTCGGCAAAGGGAACGGTAACGTTTTCCGCCGAGCTGTCAGGTCTTCCTAAATGGACGGTTATGTTTTCGGGAACTACGGGAAAGGGCATTATTCACCACCCCTTTCGTTTGTTGTCATCGGCTTCAACACCACAGGGAGAATGGTCTTTATGTTATCGAACATGGTAACAGGCGCAGTAAGTGAATTAAACGCAGGATGGTACACGCTCACCTCATACTGCGTTCCGCTGTCCGAAGCAGTAACGGAGTTTTGCGAAAAATCCGACGGACGTGCAGGCAAAAGCATATCATCCGATATACCTGATTCATCCGTAACATTGTTATACAGTACATATTTTTCGCCGTTTATTACTACCGAGACTTCAACCGTTGCTCCCGACACAGGGAAAGCGCTTCTTGCGGCGGTAGCCTGAACCTTGAGTATTCCCTCGCTCGGATGCTCACGCAAAAACTGCGCATAGCTGTCCGCATCGGGCGGTGTATTTTCTTCGGGGGTTACTGTGCTTCCCTGCGGCAGCATAGCTTCCGCATCATTGGCGGCTGTAGGTACCGCTTGCGGTCGATATGAAGCTCGCGCCGCATACTCCATAGCCTCTCTTCGGTATTTTTCTATCCGTTCTTCAAAAGGCATTTCGGTCATAAAATCAATCCTTTACATTTTCTTTGTACATTCTATGCCGCAAAAAGTATTTTAATTTATAAATTTATAAGAAAGAGCGGAAAAAGCTTTGTTTGCCTTTTCCGCTCTTTTATAATATTATTATATAGTCTAAATTCAGAAAGTATAAGCCGATACCGCAAATTCTGTACCGTTTTCCGACAGAGACTCAAACATTACCGTTCTGCGCTCACCTGCAAGCAGAGTGAAGTAATTATCCTCAAAAACAGCATCGCCGTCAAACTCTACCGCATGAATATACCGCTTTGCTTCAACGGTAATACTGCTTTCATCGCGTGCGACTACATTAAGCCTCTCGTTTGCCCTGTGAAGCTCAAGCGCACCGTGTTTATAAAATGCGCGGTCACTTCCGCCCTCGAATACAGAATCGCAAATGATAACATTCTGCTCATCCTTTGCCCATGGAAGTCTTATGCTTTCGGTAGCGTAGCC
>JAFPCJ010000117.1 GCA_017423885.1 Clostridia bacterium
GGATGTTCCTCTTTGCGATTGGTTTCTGATGCCACAATCGACGCCAATGTCGCCACTTCCACGGGGGTCATACCCAGTTTACAGCACAAATACGCGCTTGTCAACATTAAACTTGTAATTTGCCGGTAATTTTGATATAATAAACCTATGAAGAAAAAATCGGGTTCTATGGGGGTGGCGTATTGGCCATTTTAAAAAGGCTTAAGGATTTCTTTCTTAATGAAAAATTTCTGAAATACTGTCTGCTCGGCATCGTAAATACCCTCAACACAGCTTGGATATCCTCGGTATTAAGCTTATGCTTACAGCAGAATATCGCGGCGGGTATAGGCTATGTTGCTTCACTTACGATAGCCTATTTGATCAACAGCAACTTTGTCTTCCGCCATCCCATGAGGTTCAGCGGTTACGTGCTGTTTTTGCTGACCTATATACCTAACTTCCTTATATATATGTCGGTCACATTTGTTACCATTAATATTATTGATCTTCGGCAGTTCTGGGCTACTGTGCTGGCGGCGATTGCAGGGGTTCCCGTTACCTTTACGCTCATGAAGCTTATAACCTTTAAAAAACCTACGAAATAATATATTTATAATACCGTGCGGTGGGAAATTTGAACTCCTGCCGCATTTTTTTGAGTTTCCCCATTTTTTTAAGCAGAAGGTTGGTATTCAAATATGGAAAGCTGAAGTTGAGGCGGTTTTGGTGAATTAAATAGCATATGATTTATGCCCTGCTTGTATTTTGCAAGTACAACAAATAAACCGTCGGCAACGGCATAGAAAATGAACTTATTTGTCCCGAAAATGCGTTTTGAGCATTCAATCAACTGCATTACGGTAATTCGTTCTTCGCACTTTTCACTGACGAAACCTATATATCCCACCGCTATCGTTATAAGCAATTCTAAATTTCGGATTGAATTAAGCGATCTGACACGCATATCCTCAAGATTAAACTGTTGCTTCTTGAAACGGTAATATTCCTCGATTTTCCAACGCATAAGATATACCTTTACTACGGCTACGCTTAAACGCTTATCATCGCTTTTTAAATTTGTTATTAACATCATCGGTACATTTCCAAAACCGTAGCATACCACTAAATTTAAATCATCCTGCGGTCTGCACGGTAATTTTATTGGTATGACAGAAATCTTGCAATCGGTGCATATACCGTTCTTTTGGGTGAATTTAAGACTGTATTTCCCTTTAAATTTCTGTGCGAGTTTTAAGATATTTATTTTCTCCCCTTGGTAGAGGACATCTCTGTTCTTTTTTGCCCTAATTACAAAATTTTCCTTATGCGACAAAAGGTATTTGTAATATTGATTATAGTCAAAGCCTCTGTCGAAAGTACGGATATTGCTTTTTTTGAAATGCTTACTCAAAAACCTCAATCCGTTCAGTACTTCTTCATCTTCGCTGACAAAGCCCTCTTCTTCGCTCGTAAAGATCTTGGTATATACCGGGATAGGCAGCTTTCTATCGGCTGTCAATGCGGTTATCCCTAATGTATGGTAGCCTTTGCGATATTCCCCGGTACTGCCGTCACGAACCGAAGCTATTCCCTCCATCTTGGTTGCACAATTTTTTGTAATATCTCCACCGTCTATAACTAAAATGCTTTTATCCCCTATAATACCTTTTATGGTATTGAGATAATTTTCAAAAAGTTTTCCACCGTTTTCAAACGATTTCAGATTTCTCGAAAGTCTTTCAATCACTTTTTTCAGGGTCGCTTTTTCATCCAAGCTTCTTGCTATGCAGGATAGCTTGCTTTCCTGACAGCTTAAAATTCCAAAAAGCATTTGTGTAATGAATTTTTGAAGCGGTTTTGAAAAATCTTTTGAAATTTTTTCAGTAAATCTTAAAATTCCTCTTTTCAAATTGTGGTTAAGTGTGGTATACTGTGTCATGGTGCAAGACCCTTTCTTGGTATTTGTTTTGGCGTAATTACATTATACCATTTTTGAAAGGATTTTGCACCACTTTTATACCTAAAATTTCATTTTAAAACCACGCTAAACGCCCTTGTTTACTGGGTTTATTCACCTTTACTCGTTAAAAATGGGGAAACTCAAAAAAGACTTTTATCCGCTAAAAGTTTTAAGTTGAGAAGCGTTAGTCATCTCTTTCGCGCTCAACCGCAGTAATATTACCGGTCTTAGTATCAACGTCATAAGAATATTCTACGCCCTTATGCTCAAAATCTATCTCCCATACCGCTTGACCGCGCTCGGTATCAAGCTCGATATCAAGGTCGCGTACCTCTGATTCGGTAAGCCCTGCCTTGTTGAGGGCTGTTTCAAGGGCTTTTTCGCGGGTGACGGCAACGGAGGACGGAGAGTTTTGCTGATCTGCACCGCCTTTTTGAGCATTTCCACATGCCGAAAGCGATAAGACTAAAAGAAGAACGATAAACAGAACTGATAATTTTTTCATAGTATTTACCATACCTTTCCGAGATGCAAAATGCATCTGCTTGTAATAATGTATTTCTGTTTTTATTTTATAAAAAAGAGGGGTGAATATTCACCCCTCCAAAAACCACTTATTTGAAATAACGGTTGAGGAGTCCCTCAAATGCTTTGCCGTGGCGAGCCTCGTCGCGTGCCATTTCATGAACGGTGTCATGGATAGCGTCAAGACCGAGCTCCTTTGCAAGCTTTGCAAGCTCGAACTTGCCGAGAGTTGCGCCGTTTTCTGCATCAACGCGGACACGCAGGTTTTCCTTGGTGCTCTCGCTTACTACTTCGCCGAGAAGCTCTGCAAATTTTGCAGCATGCTCTGCCTCTTCAAGAGCTGCCTTTTCCCAGTAAAGACCGATTTCGGGATAACCCTCGCGATGAGCGGCGCGGCTCATTGCAAGATACATACCTACTTCACAGCACTCGCCGTTGAAGTTCTCACGAAGACCCTCGATAATGCGCTCGTCTACGCCCTTTGCAATTCCGATAACATGCTCGGCTGCCCAAGACTTTTCAGCGGACTGCTCCTGGAACTTAGAAGCGGGAGCGTGGCAGATGGGGCACTCATTGGGAGCGGCATCTCCTTCGTGGGTATAGCCGCAGATCAAACATACATACTTTTTCATTTTATTTTCCTCCAAAATTTTTTTTAATTTTTTAATCATAACTTATTACATTCGGCGCAAACACCGTATACAACGTACACCTCGCTGTCAGGCACAAATCCTGCCTTTGAAGCGGCTTTTATCGGAGCGTCGCTTGTAAGCGGCGCATCTGCGATATTTCCGCATTTTCTGCAGTGCAGGTGAATGTGCGGGCGTTTGTCACCGTCGAAATGCTCTGACCCATCCCCGACAGTAATACCGAGAATATCGCCGCTGTCGCTCAATGCCGCAAGATTGCGGTACACCGTGCCCAGACTGATATTCGGTATTTCCTGCCGCACCATTTCATATACTTGACGGGCGGTGGGGTGAGTATCGGTCGAGCATAAGACTCGCTTGATAGCTTCTCGCTGTCTTGAATAGTTTTTCATAAGCACTCCTTTCTGTAAAATCAGTAATGATTACTGTTTTTATTATACATGAAAATTCTTATTTGTCAATACTTTTTTTTAAAATTTTTTTATTTTTTTTAAAAACTTCAAAAAGGACTTTTCATTTGGTGTCGAATGTTATATTATATATATGTATAATGACGGAAAAAGGGTGAAAACGCATGGCGAATAAGATAAGATTTACCGTAGGCGGTATAGGCTATTCTGTTATGAGCGAGGACAGCGAGGAGTATATCCGCGCGTTGGGTCGCGAGCTTGAGCTGAAAATGGACCGGCTTGCGAAACAAAATCCTTTTCTTTCTACCACGATGGTAGCAGTCCTTGCGGCGATGGACGCTGCGGATGCTCAAAAGAAGGCGGAGCAAAGCTGTGAAGAGCTTCGCAGAGAATTGAGAGATATGACCGAAAGATGCGCTATTGCGCGCAGCGAGGCTGACCGTCTTGCAAGAGAATTGAATGATGCCGCATACTTTGATGCGGAAAGTCAGGAGCGAGAATTTTGAATAAATGCGAAATACTTTCGCCTGCAGGCTCGCGTGAGTCGCTTGAAGCGGCGGTGCGAAGCGGTGCTGATGCGGTATACCTTGGGGCTACGGAGTTCAGCGCGCGCAGAAATGCCGAAAATTTTGACAGCCGACAGCTTGCCGATGCCGTGAAATTCTGTAAAATACGCGGGGTAAGGGTATATCTTGCGCTTAATATACTTTTAAGTGAAAAAGAGCTTTATATAGCTATAGAGATAGCAAGAACTGCCTGCCGCGCAGGAATAGATGCCGTTATAGTGCAGGACCTCGGTCTTGCAAGGCTTTTGCATACGGCTTTGCCCGAATTGCCTATCCATGCGTCTACGCAGATGTCGGTACATTCGCCGTCTGCGTTGCCTGCATTAAAAAGCTTGGGAATTACGCAGGTGGTTGCGGCACGTGAAATGACTGCAAGCGAATTAAAAGAGTTATGTGCGGCGGCGCGCGAGCTTGATATGACCGTTGAGGTGTTTGTGCACGGCGCGCTTTGCATGTCGGTGTCGGGACAATGTCTTATGTCGGCGGTGCTTGGCGGCAGAAGCGGAAACCGAGGACTGTGTGCAGGACCCTGCCGCTTGCCGTTTGGCGTGCCGAACGGTACGGGCTACGATTTAAGCCTTAAGGACCTTTCTCTACTGCCGCATCTCAAGAGCCTTGCTGATATGGGAGTTACTTCCTTTAAAATAGAGGGACGAATGAAGCGCCCCGAATACGTTGCCGCGGCAACGGCGGCGGCAAGAGCCGCTTTGGATACGGGGGTCATTCCCGAAGCGCTTGCAAGAGCATTGCATGAGGTATTCTCGCGTTCGGGCTTTACCGACGGCTATTTTACAGGCAAAATGGGGCGCAGAATGTTTGGTATACGCACCAAGGATGACGTAACTGCGGCGGCAATGGCAATACCTATGCTTCATGAGCTTTACCGTTCGGAGCGACAGAGCGTTGAAATAAAGCTTAAAGCCGAGATAATAAAGGGGAAAGCGTCAAGACTTACGGTTTTTGACGGTGTGAACACAGTTGCTGTCGAGGGTGCCGTTCCGCAACAGGCGGCAAATCGCGCTTTGGATGAGCAGACCGTAAAAACAGCACTTGAAAAGCTTGGCTCTACTCCTTTTAAGGCAAGCGAGACCGTAATTGTGCTGGATGAGGGTCAATTTTTGCGCGGAGCGGACCTTAATGCACTTCGTCGTGATGCGGTAGCACAGCTTATAGCCGTTCGTTCTGAAATACCCGAGCGGCTTGAGGCGGAGTATAAATTTTCTGTAAAAGAATGCTCACATCTTAACCGTCCGTCTTTAATTGTAAGAGTGGAAAAAGCAGAGCAGATACCAAATGAGCTTGGCAATATATCGGCGCTTATGTATCCGCTTGAAGCTGAATTGCCGCAGGCTCTGCCCGAAAAGATTAAGCTGATAGTTGATATTCCGCGCGGCATGACCGATGAGGAAAGCTTCAAGAACCGTCTCGGCAGGTTTAAAAAGGCGGGATTTTCAGCCGCTTGGTGCGGAAATCTTGCCGCTGTGGAGCTTGCGAAGAAATGCGGACTCGAGGTCATCGCAGGTATTGGAATGAATGTTTATAACCGCGAGACGGTGGATGTTCTGCGTGAGCTTGGTGTTTCTTCGGTAACGCTTTCGCCCGAGCTTCGCATGAATGAGGCGGTAAAAATGCGGACAAGTCTGCCAAAAGGCATATTTGCGTACGGACGTTTACCGCTTATGCTGACAAGAAACTGTCCTGCCGCCAACGGTCATTCCTGCGCCGAGTGTGACGGCAAGACCTGTCTTACCGACCGCAAGCAGGTGCAGTTCCCCGTAAGATGCAGAGCAGGCTTTGCCGAAGTGCTGAATTCCTTACCTATATATATAGGGGATAAATTGAACGATACTGCAGGACTTGATTTTCTGCTTTTGTATTTTACGGACGAAGCTCCTGAAACGGTAGCACGAACGATCATTGCATACAAAAGAGGTGCGGCGGTGCGCGGTGACGGATTCACCCGCGGACTTTACTATAGAACAACCTTATAAAATCAAAGACCGTCTATGGGGTATTGCCTTTCAGAGACGGTCTTTTTATATTGGTTAACCAATTCACCCAATGAATGCGGCAAATAAGTCTTGAAAAGTGGATAAGGATGATGTTAAAATTAAAAAAGTTTAAAAATTATCAATTTTGCAAAAAAGCGATAGCATTAGACTTTGCGACTTTGCTATAATGATCGTAACAA
>JAFPCJ010000118.1 GCA_017423885.1 Clostridia bacterium
AAATACTGGAAATTAGGATCCTTTGATGCCTCAATCTCATTTCTTGACATTTCAAACCCATCAGCATATCTATCCTTGGAAGCCTTTACTTCAACATGAACCTCTTTTCCCTCTTTGTCCCAAGCACGTATATCGTAACCAGCACCATCGCCTTCCACCTTTGAAACATGAATAGGCGATTTAAGTCCATTTTCCTTGGCTTCTTCTGATAAAATATCAAACACTATTTCTTCACCAAGCGCTGCAGTCTTATCCTTTGACGCTTGAATCTTTTTCCAATCAACCTTCTTCTTCAGAAATGCAAGAAGATCCTTTTTCATGTTCTCTCATATCCTTTCTTGATCTGGCTTTCCAGAATATGTGGATCGATAACACTACAATTATAGCACAAATCGGGACAAAGTCGAGATGATCCCGTCATTTTTCGCAAGGCATTTTCAACAAAATTTGCTCTGCCTGCGGTGCCTGAGCGGGAAAATCAGCGGCGTCTGCCGTCCTTTGCGGCCTTGGAGGAGCGCTGCTTCTTGCTGTGGGTGGGACTGTTGGGGGCGCGGCGCTTCTTTTCCTGCTTCTCGGGGCGGGCGGATCTGTCGGCGGTCTGACGGGAGGGTTTGCGGGGAGGGCGATGTACTGAAGCTCAAAGAGCTTACTCCTAATCAGCATTTTACTCAACCGCCCGCGCGTTATACCGAGCCTACGCTTATAAAGGCGCTTGATGATAACGGAATAGGAAGACCGTCCACCTATGCGCCCATAATTTCAAATATTCTTCAGCGTGAATATATTGAGCGCGATAAGAAGAGTCTTAAGCCTACCGCCCTCGGAACCATCGTTTCCGACCTTATGGTAGAGCACTTTAAGCGCCTTTTCGATGTTAAATTTACCGCAGGACTTGAAAAACAGCTTGATGCCATCGGTGCAGGCGAGCATTCATGGATAACAACGCTTAATGATTTTTATGCCGATTTCGATAAGCTTTATAAGCAGGCTGAAAAGGAGCTTGACGGTCAGCGCGTAAAGGTGCCTGATGTTGAGACCGAGGAGATATGCGAAAAATGCGGAAGAAAGATGGTCATAAAAAGCGGTCGCTTCGGAAAATTTCTGGCATGTCCCGCTTACCCCGAGTGTAAGACTACAAAGCCTATTCCGGAGGATGAGGTAAAGCAACCCTGTCCTAAATGTGGAAGTAAGCTTGTAAAGCGCCGCTCTAAAAAGGGAAAAACCTTTTACGGCTGCTCTAATTATCCCACTTGTGATTTTGCGGCGCCCTCTGTGCCGTCAGGCGAGACCTGTCCCGAGTGCGGCAGCTACATTCTTTTAGGGTTGCGCGGCAGAAAATACTGCATGAATTCCGAGTGTCCCACAAGAGTAAAGCCTGCTGAAAAGACCGCAAAAAAGACTACTTCCAAAAAGAGCGCAAAATAATGGATAATAAAGTTACCGTAATAGGAGCAGGTCTTGCAGGCTGTGAAGCGGCTTGGGCTCTTGCCAACCGAGGAATTAAGGTTACTCTTATTGAGATGAAGCCGCAAAAAATGACGGCTGCCCATTCTTCGGTGCTGTTTGCAGAGCTTGTCTGCTCTAATTCCTTAAAGGCTTCAAGAATAGATTCTGCCGCAGGTCTTCTCAAGGAAGAAATGCGCAGATTATCAAGCGTTTGTCTTCCTGCCGCTGATAAAGCAAGCGTTGCGGCAGGCGGCGCTTTGGCGGTTGACCGAGATATTTTTTCTTCGCTTATAACCGAAAAAATAAAAAATCATCCGAATATCACGGTTGAAAACCGTGTTGTAGAAAGGATACCCGAGGAAGGCGTTACGGTTATTGCAACGGGTCCTCTTACCGATAATGCTTTGGCAGAGGATATAGCAAGGGTGTGCAACAGCGAGAATTTAAGCTTCTATGATGCCGCCGCCCCCATCGTTACTGCCGATAGTATTGACCGCAGTATCGCCTTTACCGCATCGCGTTACGGCGGAGAGGGAGAAGAGGGCGACTATATCAACTGTCCAATGAATAAGGCAGAGTACGAGGCTTTCCATGAGGCGCTGATAAACGCCGAGGGAGCGCCGTTGCATGAGTTTGACCGTCCGTTCAAGGTCTACGAGGGCTGTATGCCTGTTGAGGTGTTGGCAAAGCGCGGAGCTGACTCTATCCGTTTCGGTCCGCTAAAGCCTGTGGGTCTTCGCGATCCGAGAACAGGGCACCGTCCGTGGGCGGCAGTACAGCTTCGCCGTGAAAACAGCGAAGGGACAATGTATAATCTCGTCGGCTTTCAGACAAATCTTAAATTCGGTGAGCAAAAAAGAGTTTTTTCTATGATACCCGGTCTTGAAAATGCCGAGTTTGTGCGATACGGAGTTATGCATAGAAACACCTTTATTAATTCTCCGAGGGTGCTGTCGGGTGCGCTTTCCCTGCGTTCAAGACCGAACGTGTTCTTTGCAGGTCAGCTATCGGGCGTTGAGGGCTATATGGAGTCTGCGGCAAGCGGAATAGTTGCAGGAATAAATGCCGCAATGTACATTCAAAATAAAGAGCCGCTTATTTTACCGAGGTTTTCGATGATTGGAGCGCTTCTGAATTATATCTGCGATATTTCGGTTGAGGATTTTCAGCCGATGGGTGCGAATTTCGGAGTTTTACCGCCCATTACACCCCATATCAGGGACAAGCGTGAGCGCTATGCCGCGCTTTCGGCCAGAAGCCTTGAGTGGTTCGATGAAAACATAAAGAATTGGGAGTTTTAAAAATGAGGATAGTTATAGATGCCTTCGGCGGAGATAATGCGCCGCTTGAAATAATAAAGGGTGCCGCCGCGGCTTCGGCAGAATACGGCGTGGATATTACCCTTACAGGTGACAAAGAAACCATTGAAAAATGCATTTCGGATAACGGCATCAAATTCTCGGGAGAGCTTAATATAGTACATAGTGACGATGTTATTTCCATGCATGATGATCCTACTTCCATTGTCAAGGCACATAAAAACTGCTCAATGGCAGTAGCCTTCAATGAGCTTACCGAGGGCAGAGCCGATGCTTTTGTTTCGGCAGGCTCTACGGGTGCTATAGTTGTCGGTGGAACTCTTTTGGTAAAGCGCATCAAGGGCGTAAAGCGTCCTGCGCTCGGCGGTCTTATTCCTTCTCCCGACGGCAGACACTATCTGCTTCTTGACATGGGTGCCAATGCGGAATGCCGCCCCGATATGCTTTGTCAGTTCGGCGTAATGGCAAGCGTTTACATGGAAAAGGTAGAGGGAATAAAAGAACCAAAGATTGGTCTTCTTAATATCGGAACGGAGGACACCAAGGGCGATACTCTGCGTCAGGAAGCGTATGCTCTGCTCAAAAATGCTCCGATCAATTTTGTGGGTAACGTTGAATCGCGCGAGATGCCAAAAGGTGTCTGCGATGCCGTTATTACCGATGGCTTCACAGGCAATATTGCCTTAAAGCTTATTGAGGGAACCTCTATTACTCTTTTCAAGCTTATAAAGCAGATAATGAAAAAGAATATTATAAATACACTTGCCGCCGCAGTGCTTAAAAAGGATCTGTATTCCTTGAAGAGCATGATGGATAGCTCCGAGGTCGGCGGTGCACCGCTTCTCGGCGTAAAGAAGCCTGTTATTAAGGCTCACGGCAGTTCGGATGCCAAAGCCATCAAGAATGCGGTAAGACAAGCTATAAGCTTTGCAGAGCGCAACGTGGTAGATACTATAAGCGAAAGCCTTGCAAGCTTGGAGGGTGAAGCATGAACAAGCTTGAAGAAAGCTTAGGCTATATATTCAAAAACAAGGCGCTTCTTG
>JAFPCJ010000119.1 GCA_017423885.1 Clostridia bacterium
ATGAGTTATGCAAAATACAACCATGAATTTTGTCAAGGGTCTCGGTGCCGGAATGTTAGCAGGCGCCGCCGCTCTTGCTGTGGGCAAAGCAATGATGAAGGATCACAAAAATGTTTCCAAGGGATCTACCAAGGTTGTAAAAGCCATGGGCGATCTTGTAGACGGAGTTCAAACCATTTTCCATTGATCCAAGCTCAATATGCTTTCAAAAAAGCCGTCGCTTCGTGCGACGGCTTTTTTTATTCTTAATAATGATATTCGTTGCTTGACTTATAATATCTCTTTTGATAAAGTTTTCCCTTTTCGGTCTGATTGATAACAGCACCAAGTAATCGGCAACCGCTCTTTACAAGCTGTTCCTTCACTTCAATTGCATTCTTCCGCGATACCTTATCGCCGCCGACTATCATGATCGCGCCGTCACAGAAGGATGCAATGACCGCGGCATCGATAACAAGACCGAGCGGCGGAGAATCTATAATAATATAATCATAGATATTCTTGAACTCCTCAAGCATCTCAGAAAATGCACCGTTACCTATAAGCTCGACCGGATTAGGCGGAAAATGCCCTGCAAACATCACATCAAAGTTTGCCTCTTGGGTATGGAATATAACATCCTGTGCCTGAACCATACCCGAGAGCACCTCGGAAAGCCCAATTACCTCGCTTGCGCGTATGCTCTTGCGAAGCATGACCGATTTACGCATATCGGCATCGATAAGCAAGGTCTTTTTACCGTATTCCGCCATGCTTTTTACAAGCTCGGTAGAAACGGTGCTCTTGCCCTCGTTTTCATTGCAGCTTGTAAGCACAATGGTCTTAACGCCGTTTCCGCAGAAAAATATATTTGTACGTAAGGTCTTATATGCCTCATTTGTGATATAATCGTTTGCCGAAAGGGTATTGAAATTGACCTTTTTAAAAGGACGGATATTATCCTTTGGCGACTCGCTTGATTTTATATCATCAAAATCAAGATTACTGAAATGATTCAGTTGTTTTGTTTCATTAGCCATTTATGATTCCTCGTTTTACTAAAGCTTCATCGCGCGCTGTTTTTGCCGACGGTAGATGCGGCTTTTGCTCGCGGCTGTGAGAAGGGTATGGTTCCAAGCACGGATATACCGAGATACCTTTCAACATCCTGTACACCCTTTATTTTGTCATCTGTAAGCGCGAAAAATACAAGAATTATGCAGGACAACAAAACACCGATGACAAAACCGTAAGCCAAACCTGATTGAAATACCGAACGTGTAGGTCTTACCGGCAAGGTTGCCTCGCCCATTATATTTACGCGGTTAACACCCATCATATCAACTATCTTTTCCTGCGACACAACACATATATTATCGGCTATCCGCTTTGAAAGCTTGGGGTCATTAGTAGTAACATTTATCTCAAGCCAACGAGTATCCTCAACACCCTCGACCGAGACCATATTCCTCAAATCCCCATACGATATGTCAAGATCCAAATTGTCTATAACCTCTCCGAGCACAACGCGGTCAGATATCAAGACTGCATAGTCCTTTGCAAAATAGGTTGAAAAAGACAACTCGGCGGTATTAGTGCTTTGAGATTCAACGTTAAATATATAAAGCTTCGATGTGCTTTTATATTGCGGAGTGGTAAAAAGCTTGGTTCCTACAAGAGAAAATACTATAGAGACAATCAGCACGCCGACAATTAAATACCAACGGCGCAAGAAGTGCTCCCACAGAACCTGCATACTCAGCAAGCCCTCATTGTCTTGCCCTTTTACTGTTTGCATTTTGATCTTCCTTTAATATTTTTTTATACGATACCACATTTTCAAGTCAAAGTCAAGAAAACGGCGGCAGAAATGTAAGGTATAAATGTAAAAAATATGCTATTTTCCCAAAAAATCGTTATCAATCGTGACAACACAGCAAAACGACGGATCTACCTGTCTTGCCTTGTCGCTTATCTGCGCTTTCAGTTCTTCATGAGATATCGCAAGACCGCTCGGCACAACAACATCGAAAATAAGATTTGTTCGGGTCTTGCCCTGCGGCGTCATTCTGAAATCATGCAGAGTAAGTCTGTCATCTATCTGCTTTATTGCCTGTGTCATAGCTTCACGCGCACGCTGTACCGATTCATTATTAACATCAATAGGATCCATATGGATAACCAACTGAACACCCGTCTGCTCACACACCAGCTTTTCGCAAAGGTCTATCTGCTCATGACAGTATACCATATCTATATCCTGCGGCACCTCTACATGCACCGAAGCAAACTGTCTTCCCGGACCATAGTTATGAATTATAAGATCATGTATACCTATAAATTCCCCGAATGACATTATCGAGTGCTCTATGCTGCCAATAAGCTCGGGATCGGGCGGAGTACCGAGTATCTCATTTACCGTACCCTTTGCCGAGCTCACACCCGACCAAAGAATAAACAGGCTCACAACACAACCCATCACCGCATCAAGACTAAACGGCAAATTCACAAAGGTACTCACAGCACAGGAAGCAAGTATAGCAAGAGAAGCCACGCAATCGTTTATACTGTCCTTGGCTGTAGCACTCAAAACCTCTGAAGATATTGCCTTGCCGAGAGAACGGTTAAAAAAGAACATCCAAAGCTTAAGTATTACAGATACTGCAAGCACCGCCACAGACCACACGGTATATTTCGGTGCGGTTTCTCCTGAAGTAAGCGTTTTGACCGAGCTTATAAGCAGCTCGGAGCCTACGAGCATTATACAGACCGACACCAAAAAGGCAGAAAGATATTCTATTCTTCCATGTCCGTAGGGGTGGTCGCTGTCAGCAGGCTTGCCCGCCATCTTAAAGCCGATAAGCGCAATTACCGAGGAGCCCATATCCGAAAGATTGTTAAATCCGTCAGCCACTATAGATATACTTGCCGTAATAAAGCCTACTACAATCTTTATAAGACTCAAAAAGATATTGCAGACTATTCCAACAGTACCGCCAAGTTTTCCGTAGCTCTCGCGCACTGCAGGATCCTTTACATCCTTACTGTTCTTAACAAAAAGCTTTATAAGAAGCTGTGTCATCAAAGTTTACTTCCTTTTGCGCCCTTTGTACCGAACGAAACACCCGAAAGAATGTTGGTATCGATAGTAAAGGTAAGATTTTCGCGTGTACGCTGACGGCGGAAGGCTATTTCAACGAGTCGGTCTATCATATCGGTATACGAAAGTCCCGAGGCTTCCCAAAGATAAAAAGCAAGTGAGCCGGGGATAGTGTTTATCTCATTGGCATAAACCTTATCGGTGGCCGTATCAAGCATAAAGTCTATTCTTACAACGCCCGAAGAACCGGTCGCACGGAAGATATCACAGGCAAGGTGCTTGATTTCGTCAGCCTTTTCTTCGCTGATATCGGCAGGAATTTTACGGCTAAGGGACGCCATTCCCTTTGAGCCGCCCGACTTCTTGGAGCCGCCGCTCATGTACTTATCCTCATAGGAAAGTATCTCATCATGCATAAAAGGCTCCTCGCAAACGCTGGCAACACACTCATCAGGGTCGCCGAGCACCGAACAGTTTATCTCGCGAAGATTTGTTATCGCACGCTCGGCAAGCACCTTTTCAGAGAAAGACACGGCAAGGGCTATAGCCTGCTCGAGCTCATCCTCGTTGTTGACCTTTGAAATACCTACGCTCGAGCCTAAATTGACCGGCTTAATGATAAGCGGAAAGCCTATTTCGTTTTTGATCTCGCCCAAAACGCGCTCCTTATCCTGCGCATATTCCCTTGCGCGGAAGCTGACACAGTCAAGCACAGGAAGTCCTTTGCTTGCGAGCACATTTTTGAATACAACCTTATCCATGCCTACCGCCGCCGAGAGAATGTCACAGCCGACATAGGGCAGATCGAGATATTCGAGCAGACCCGCAACAGTACCATCCTCACAGTTTGTACCGTGAACTATCGGGAAAGCAACGTCTATTCTTATATCCTTTTTCTTTTTGAAAAAGGTGTTATCAAGGCTTCGCGCCACAACGTTTCCGCCCTCGCGCAGTAAGCAGATGCGAGAAGCGCTTTCAAAAAGCTTATCAAGCTCGGAATAAACTTCTATATCAAAAAGCATATCACCTGTATACATCTCGCCCTTTTTGCTGACATATATGGGAATAACATCATATTTATTACGGTCGATCGAACGCATAGCCTGAACAGCCGAAATGATTGACACCTCATGCTCTACCGAGCGGCAGCCGTAGATAACTGCAATGTTTGTTTTCATATAGCTTTACCTCAATTCAAATAATTATCGGGAAGATCGTTTTCCAAAAGCACTACGCTGTTTCTGTCGGCAGTAGGAGCGTAAATACTCATCGCCTCTGCAAAACTCGATACAACATGTATACGAGCCTCGTCATAACCTTCGCTTAAAGCCCCCTCAACTAAAGGCTTGGAGCGGTTTTTGCCTACGAATATTATTTCGTCACAGTACTTCGCCGCCTCGGCTCCGAGAGCGCGGTTACATTCATATTCTCGGCTTCCAAGCTCTATAAGTCCGGGTGTTATAATGACCTTTCTCATACCATCGAAGCTGCCCAATACCCTTACCGCCTCAAGACTTCCCTCGGGGTTAGCATTATAGGCATCGTCTATAAGTAAGGAACCGTTATTCCACGCTTTAAGCTCCAAGCGATGCTCTGTAGCCTTAAGCGCCGAAACTGCAAACTGTATCTGTGCCGCTGTAACGCCAAGCTCGTGCGCTATAGCCGCCGCCGCAACAATATTATTAACATTATGCAGACCGAGAAGCTTTGTAGATACCTTTATTTTTTCGCCCTTCAGACACAGTATAAATTCCGAGCCGTTACGCGAATACGAAATGTCCTCTGCGTAATACTCGGCATTTGCATCAAGTCCGAAAGTAGCACAGCCATGCGGTATCAGCGCTTCACGCTTTGCAATACCTGCGCTTGCTTTATTTACAAAACAAGCTCCGCCGTTTTTCAAAACCTCATCGCAAAGCTCAAACTTGGTAGCAAAAACATTATCCTCGCTTTTAAAGGTATCAAGATGCTGTGCACCGACAGAGGTTATTATACCGTACTGCGGATGCGCGATATCGCATATCTCCTTGATATCCCCTACCTTTTTGGCGCCCATTTCGCAGATAAA
>JAFPCJ010000120.1 GCA_017423885.1 Clostridia bacterium
AAGTCTTGCCTGCAAGCTGCTTCGGACAACTAACCTTACAAACGAAGAAATCGTCGGTCGGTGTGGCTTAAAGGATATCCCGCATTTTTACCGACTGTTTAAGGCACACATGGGGATGACCCCATATCAATACAGAATGTCACAACAAACTTACAAAGGAGAAAACATTATGAGCATCTATCTTGAAATTTCAGAAAACCTTCAGAGAGGTAAAGCAAAGATCGTAAAGGAATTGGTTGAAAAGGCTGTAGCCGAAGGTATGCCTGCCGCACAGATCCTTAACGAGGGTCTGCTTTCGGGCATGAATGTTATCGGCGAAAAGTTTAAGAACAACGAGGTTTATGTTCCCGAGGTTCTCGTTGCAGCCCGTGCTATGAACATGGGAATGCAGGTATTGAAGCCGCTTCTTATAGAGGACGGCGTTCAGTCAGCAGGTAAGGTCTGCATAGGTACTGTTCAGGGCGACCTGCATGACATAGGCAAGAACCTTGTTAAGATGATGATGGAGGGCAAGGGACTTGAGGTAGTTGATCTTGGTACCGATGTTTCGCCCGAGGCATTTGTTGAGGCTGCTATCAATCAGGACTGCAAGGTTATATGCTGTTCCGCTCTGCTTACTACCACCATGGGAGTTATGGAGGATGTTGTTAAGAAGGCAGAGGAAGCAGGCATACGCAATAAGGTCAAGATCATGATAGGCGGCGCTCCTATTACCGATGAATACTGTGCACAGATCGGTGCCGACGTTTACACCTCTGATGCCGCATCTGCCGCATCTGCCGCAGTTGAGCTTTGCAGCTGTATATGAAAGCACGCATAAAAAAGTATTTAGAACGCTCTGATATTTTTCAGTACAGTATTTTCAGCACCGAGCTTATCCCCTTTTCTCAATCAGTTGTCGATGCCTGCCGCGCCAATCTCTGCGGCAAGTACGGCACCTGTTGGACCTGTCCGCCCGGAGTAGGAGAAATGTCGGTGCTTGAAAAACGCATAAAAAGCTATGAAAACGCCGCTGTGTTTACCTGCAAATACTCTCTTGAGGACAGCTTTGATTTCGAGGGTATGGTAGAAGGTCAGAAGCAGACACGAAACATCTTCCGCGAGATACTTTCTTCCCTTTCAGCTGCAGGAGAAAGCTTTTATGCGCTCGGCTGTGAGGGCTGTGATATCTGCGAAAAATGCACATATCCTGATGCTCCCTGCCGTTTTCCCGAAAAGGCTATTCCCTCAATAGAGGCTTGCGGCATAAGCGTTGTGGAGCTTTCGAAGCTTATCGGAGTGAATTACAACAACGGTCCTTGCACCGTTACATATTTTTGTATGATTCTTTTTTAGGAGGAAGCTATGAAATCCAAAGTAAAGGCTATTTTAGATGCAAAGCAGAAGACCGTTCCAATTCTCTCGTTTCCCTCTACCGCTTTGCTTGACATCAGTGTCAATACTCTTATTTCCTCTGCAGATATGCAGGTAAAAGGAATGAAGGCGATCGGAGAGCGCTGTGATGTAGGCGCGGCACTTAACATGATGGATCTTTCGGTAGAAGCTGAAGCCTTCGGCGCTTCCATCCGTTTCAGCGATGATGAGGTGCCTACGGTTGACCGAGGAATAATCGATGATATATCCGAGGTTGAGAGTATTGCTGTTCCAAAGGTTGGAGACGGACGTACCTCTCTTTACATTGAAGGCGTAAAAAAAGCCAAGCAGGAGATCACCGACAAGCCTGTTTTCTGCGGAGTAATAGGTCCTTATTCGCTTGCCGGCCGTCTTTTTGATATGACCGAGCTTATGATGAGCTGTTTTGACGATCCTGACGAAGTAAAGCTTCTGCTTTCCAAAACTGCTCAATTCCTTACCGAGTATATCAAGGCATTTAAGGCTGCAGGTGCAGACGGTGTTATAATGGCAGAGCCTGCCGCAGGTCTGCTTTCCCCTACTCTTGCTGACGAATTTTCCATGCCCTATGTCAAGCAGATATTTGATGCTGTAAATGATGAAAACTTCATTATCTGCTATCACAACTGCGGAGATGCCGTATGTGATATGGCAGAGTCGGTAGCCGAGCTTCCTGCTGATATTTTCCATTTCGGAAATGCTATCAGACTTTGCGATATGATCCCGAAGATGCCCGAAAGCAGTATCGTTATGGGCAATGTTGACCCCGTACTGTTCAAAACAGGCACTCCCGATGAAATAAAGGCTGATGTTGAGCGCGTTTACAATGAATGTAAGGGCTATTCAAACTTTATGATCTCTACAGGCTGTGATGTTCCTGCCGCGGCAAAATGGGAAAATATTGATGCTTACTTTGAAAAGGTAAAAGAGCTTTATGCATAAGGTCAAGGTGGGTGACAGCATACTTATCGCTCAAGACGGTGCTTTACTGCATGATGTGCTGATAGGCTCGGGAAAAAGTGTTGAGCACCCCTGCGGCGGCAGAGGCGTTTGCCGAAAATGTACGGTAACGGTTGACGGTGAGCAGGTTCTATCCTGCCTTTACAGAGTAACTCACGATATAACCGTAATTCTCCCCGAGTACGGTCAGATAGAATCGGTTACGGGAGCTGATACCTTTGAAGTCGCAACAGATAAAGTCTGCTATGTACTCGATATCGGCACTACCACGCTTGCTTTAGCGCTCGTTTCTCTTGAAAACGGCAAGATAGTCAAGGTAATTACCGATACAAATCCCCAACGAATGTTCGGGGCAGACGTTATTTCAAGGATAGACTATTGCACCAAAAACGGCGCCGAGAAACTGCAAAAAGTATTGCTTGAAGCCGTTGAAAAAATGATGCAGGCTATAGGTATGTCTGCCGAGACGCTGTATATTGCAGGCAACACCACCATGCTTCATCTGTTTTTCGGAGTTGACTGTGCTTCCATCGGTGTAGCACCCTATACCCCTGTTTTTCTTGAAACCCAAAATGAAGCTGCCGCAAATTTAGGTCTTACGCTTGTAAAAAACGTAATATCCATGCCGAATATATCGGCATTTGTAGGCGCTGACATCGTAGCAGGACTAAACCTTGTAGGTTCTCCGATGAGCGGAAAGCATGATCTGCTTATAGATCTTGGCACCAATGCAGAGGTCGTCCTCTTTTCCGAAAAGGATGCGCTTTGTACTGCCGCGGCGGCAGGCCCCTGCTTTGAGGGTGCCAACATAAGCTGTGGAATGAGCGCTAC
>JAFPCJ010000121.1 GCA_017423885.1 Clostridia bacterium
AGGGTCATATCTCTCAATGAATTCAAGATTCTGATATATTGCATTGGCTGTGCCCTTATACCAGTCTCCGCCCTTTTGTCCTTGATAAGGCGGCAGGATATGAACTCCGCCATGCATACGGTCAAGATCCCAAGGCTTGCCCGAGCCGATATAATCGTTAAGCTCAAGCGGCTTGTACTGAGTAAGGATACCAACGGTATCAATACCCGAATTCACGCAGTTTGACAGCGGGAAATCAATAATTCTGTATTTTCCGCCGTAAGGAACTGCAGGTTTTGCGATCTTACTCGTAAGCACGCCAAGTCTGCTGCCCTGACCGCCTGCAAGCAACATAGCTACGCATTTTTTCCTATTCAAAACAAACATCCTTTCATTGTTTTATTTTCTTTATTAATAAAATGATCCGAGATCATTATATCCAACCTTTCGGACTTGCCGCTTATATAACTTACGGATTTTTCGGAATTTTTATGACATTTTCTTTGCTTTTATTTTTCGGTAGCGGAAAGCACCTGAAAAACGAGACCGAAAGCGCAGGTATATCCAATTCGATCGAGCTTTGGTGACCGTGCATCGGCTTCATAACGCTTTTATAGCTTTTATCATGAAGCAGACCGCTTCCGCCCCACCGCTTGTCATCCGAAGTAAACACAGGCTTATAGATGCCTTTTTTAGGCACACCCAAGCGATACTTATGACGCTCAACGGGAACAAAATTGCAGACACACAACAGTTCTCTGCCCTTAACATCCTTTCGTCTGAAAGCGATTACCGACTGACTGTTATCATCGTTAGACACCCATTCGAAGCCTTCCCAGGAATGGTCCACCTGCCAAAGCGGAGCACTTGAAAGATAAAAGTGGTTTAACGCCTTTACGTATTCCCGCATTTGGCGATGAGATTCGAAATCAAGCAGCATCCAGTCAAGCGTTCCCGAATAATTCCATTCGGAAAATTGAGCAAACTCCTGACCCATAAACAAAAGCTTTTTACCCGGATGCGCCATTTTATACGCGTAAAAAGCTCGCAGTCCCTTGAATTTATCGTTATATTCTCCTGCCATCTTCCCTATCATTGAGCATTTACCGTGCACCACCTCATCATGCGAGATTGGAAGCACATAGTTTTCGGAAAAGGCATAGAAGAAAGAAAAGGTTATACTGTCATGATTATATTTTCTCGCAAGCGGATCAAGCGACATATACCGAAGCATATCATTCATCCAACCCATGTTCCACTTGAAGTTGAAGCCAAGCCCTCCGTCACAAGGTGGCTTTGTCACCATAGGCCATGCGGTAGACTCCTCTGCAATCATAAGCACATCGGGGTCGGCCGAAAAAGCAGCAGAATTCAGTTGCTTTAAAAACTCTACCGCTTCAAGATTTTCCTTGCCGCCAAAGCCGTTTGGTAACCATTCTCCGTCGGGTCTGCCGTAATCAAGATAAAGCATTGAAGCCACGGCATCGACCCGCAATCCGTCAACATGAAACTCCTTTATCCAATATACGGCGCTTGAGATCAAAAAACTCATGACCTGCGGTTTTCCGTAATCGAATACAGCCGTTCCCCATTCTTTATGCTCACCCTTTTTAGGATCGGAATACTCATAGCAAGCGGTACCGTCAAACCTATAAAGACCGCATTCATCCTTTGGAAAATGCGCAGGCACCCAATCAAGAATTACTCCTATACCGCGAGAATGCATAATATCAACAAAGCGCTTGAAATCATCGGGAGTGCCGTAACGCGAGGTTGGAGCAAAATATCCCAAAACCTGATAACCCCATGAGCCGTCAAAGGGATATTCGGTTATCGGCATCAATTCAACATGAGTGTATCCCATTTGAAGTGCATAGTCCGAAAGCTCATTTGCCAAGGTGACATAATCAAAGGTATTGCCATCCTCAAAGCGGCGCCAGGATGCCGCATGAACTTCATAAATGTTGACCGGCGAGGAATATATATCCTGCTTTTTTCTTGCTTCCTGCCAAGCCTTATCACGCCACAAAAACTCATGCTCACAATAAAGCTTTGAACCAAACGCTCCTTTGGACTCAAAATGGCGCGCATAAGGATCACTTTTAAGTACGGTATTCCCCGAATGAGAGGTAACGGCATACTTATACACATCATATTCATGCACTCCGCTGACCGTAGCTTCCCATATTCCTGCGCCAAGCCTCTGCATCGGACAAGCGCCCATATTCCATGCGTTAAAATCTCCAACGACCGAAACCGCCGCCGCATTTGGCGCCCATACTCTGAACACAGCCGTTTCTCCGTTCATAAAGGAGCCAAGAAACTCATGGGCATTACTTACAATGGTATTCTCAAATCTTTCAATAAAGCTATTCATAAAATGCAGTTCTCCTTTTTTCGGATCACAACAAACTGCATTTACAATAGTATTATAACAGAAAAAATTACCAATTTCAATACAAA
>JAFPCJ010000122.1 GCA_017423885.1 Clostridia bacterium
CGTCCCCATAGAAAATTAGACATGAAAACTCCGTTTCAAATCGAAACGGAGTTTAATAAGCATTGATAAAATATGAAGGTCCCAACTTTTCGACTCCGTTTAAGGGGAGTTCAAAAATTGGGACCTATTCATTGGTTGCGGGGACAGGACTTGAACCTGCGACCTCCGGGTTATGAGCCCGACGAGCTACCAGCTGCTCTACCCCGCGATATTTATGGCACCTCATCGGGTGCCATATTATTATATACCATTTGAAAGAATAATGCAAGTGTTTTTTTGAAATTTTTTAAAAAAGTTTTTTACAGCCTTTTTCTAATGGCGCAAACAAGCGAAAAAAGGAGAAAAACAGCGAGATTTGAGACTACCACGCTTGCGCCTGCAGGCATATCGTAAGCAAAGGAAAGCGATAGTCCTGCAACAAAGCAGATGCAGGATACTACGCCCGCGCTTATCATTACCGCTTTATAGCTTTTGCACACGCGCATGGACGAGAGCGCCGGAAAGGTTATTATGCTTGAAATCAGCAAAGCACCCATTATTCTCATTCCTATAACCACGGTAAGTGCCGTCATTACAGCAAGCATACTGTTATAAAGCTTTACTCGCACACCTGCCGCCGAGCTAAAGTTCTCGTCAAATGTACAGGAAAATATCTTATTAAAGAAAAGAATGTACATCCCCATTACTGCAACAGAAAGAATAATTGCTATAATGCTGTCTTCATGGCTTATTGCAAGTACACTGCCGAACATATAATTGCTGATATCGGTGTTCATGCCGGTTGTAAGCGAGGCAACTATAACTCCTATCGCAAGCGCGGCAGACGAGACCATCGCGATAGCGGCGTCTCCTCTCACATTTCCTTTCATTCGCAAAAGTCCAAAGGCGGCTATAATAACTACGGGAACCGCAATCTTCAGCGGAGCCGCTCCTACAGCCAAGGCTATTGCCGCCGCCCCGAAAGCCACATGAGAAAGACCGTCTCCAAGCATTGAATAGCGCTTAAGCACAAGGCTTACTCCAAGCAATGCGGCACACAGCGAAACAAGCAGTCCTACCACAAGTGCTCGCACGGCAAAGGGATACGAAAGCATTTCAAATATCTCACTCATTTCGCACACCACCAAACTCGGATTTTACTTCCTCGGGTCGACCGAAGAAATATCCGTTATCGTAAATACACAAAACCTTGTCCGCGTCGGCAACAGCACGCTCGGTATCATGCGAGATCATAATGACTGTCATACCGTTTTTATGGAGTTCTCGTACAAGACCATAAAACTCATCTCTTGCAAAGCTGTCAAGTCCGTTTACAGGCTCATCGAGAAGTATCACCTTTTCTGCGGCGCACAAAGCGCGGCAAAGCAATACTCTCTGCTGCTGTCCGCCCGAAAGCTCCTTAAAAGCCCTGTTTTTGAGCGACAATATCTCGAGCATTTCCATGCACTCCAGAGCTTTTCGGCGATTTTGCGCCGTATACCGAAAACCCAAGAACGCCTTGCCTGCAAAGCCTGACATGACCACCTCATAAACGCTCGCGGGAAAGTCCCTTTTATTTTCCGAGCGTTGCGGCAGCCAGCCTATATCCTTGCGCGAAAAGCCATGATATTCAATTTTTCCCGAATATCTGATATCGGCACCTATAAGACAGCGCATCAACGTAGTCTTACCCGAGCCGTTTTCTCCTACAATGCACAGATATTCTCCTTGATTTACCGTAAAATCAAGGTCCTTAAAAACAGTTCTGCCCTCAAAGGCAACAGTCAACCCCTCGACGGTTATAAGTGTCACTTTTCCCATCCTTTTTCCAGCGCCTCGGCATTGGCATACATCAAATCGACATAGGTTATCCCCGCTTCAAACTCATCCGCCGTTACATTGTGAGCGGAATTAAGCTGATAAAGGGCTATCCCTGTCTCCTGCGCCAAAACCGATGCTATTTTTTTATTGCTTAATTCGGTATAATACGCACATTTAAGATTTTTTTCCTTTACCGCAGCTATCAGCCTGCTCATTGTATTAAGACTGATATCGGCACTGTTTGCACAGCCGTCAAGTGCGGCAATATACTCTATTTCGAACTCCTCAAAAAAGTAGGTATACGGATTACGGTCCGCCACAAGCACAAAGGGATCATTTTGCTTTTTTACAACAGCACTTATGCGCTTTGCGGCATCCTCAATCCGCGCGATATAGTCCTGCGCGTTTTGGCGGTAGTATTCTTCATTGTCAGAGTCAACATCTACAAGCCTTTCAGTGATCCTTTCAACCATTTTTACGGCAACCGCAGGCGAAGTCCATATATGCTCGTCCGCATGCGCGTGCCCGTGACCGTGTTCTGCTTCATGGCTGTGCTCCACACACTCTATCAGCGCCGTAGGCTCACTTATATCCTCTGCTACGGTATCAACCCATTTATCCGACTCGCCGCCGATGTAAAAAAACGCATCACTTTTATATACTGCTTTCATATCCGACGGAGACGGATCAAAGGAATGCACCTCTGTTCCCGGAGAAATAAGCATACGGATATCGGCTTTATCTCCTGCGACTGCACGGACAAGATCGTATATCGGAAATACGGTGGTGACTACATTTATCCTGCTGTCACTATTTGTTTTTCCGCCCTTACATCCGCAAAGCAGTAACAATAGCACCGCCGAAAATAACGCAACTGCTCTTTTCATTCGGCGGCACACTCCTCGCAGACTCCGTAAAGCACCGTTTTAAGCTTATTTAATGAAAAGCCGTGAGCCGAAGCAATATGCTCTGCAAGGGAAGAAATATGCTCACACTCTATATGGATAAGCTTTCCGCATGAGGTACATTTAAGATGGAAATGCTCATGGCAATCCTCTTTGGAAAGATACTGATAGCAAGCACTCTCGCCCGCGGCGGAATACTTCTGCACCTTTCCCTCGTCACAAAGCCTTTCAAGACACCTGTAAACGGTGGTCCTTCCGACCTTTGAGCCTTTTGCGGAAAGCTCCTCTGCCAACTCATCAACTGTAAAATGCTTCTGAACACTCTTTTTTAGCACATTCTCTACAAGAGCGCGTTGCTTGGTCTTATATTCTGTTACAGGCATTTCGGCACCTCTCGAATTTGAAAATGAATTTCATTTTCAAATTATACCCCAAACATGCCGATTTGTCAAGCAGTGCATTATAAGCTTTTAACCACCGGCTCAAGCTGTTTTCCCGCAAGAGCCGCCTGCAAGGTGGGTACTGTCAGACTGAAATCGCAAACGAGGGAATTGTTTTTAGAAAGCGGATCATCCTGACGGTAGGGCACAAAATAGATGTTTTTGGTGTTATGCAAAAGACCTATGTTTTTTGCCGTTGCTCCAAGTGCATCATTGCTTGCAAGTCCCAATATCACAGGTTTATTATTTCGAAGATGCGCCTTTACTGCCATAGTGACGGGCGTATCGGTGATGCCGAGGGCTATCTTTGAAGCGGTATTTCCCGTGCAAGGGCATACAATGATCGCATCAAGCAGATTTTTAGGCCCTATAGGCTCTGCTGCCGCTATCGTATGGATAACTGAATTGCCGCAAATCATCTCTACCCTTTTAATAATATCATCTGCTTTGCCGAATCTTGTATCGGTGGAATAAACGATCTGTGACATTATCGGTAATATATTTATATCGTACCTACTCAACTCCTCAAGCACATTGAGCGAGTGAGAAAGCGTGCAAAACGAGCCGCAAAGCGCGTAGCCGACTGTAATATTTTTCATAATTCTTTTCTCCCCTAATTTTGTTCTATCAACTCTATAACTGTCTCGGCAAGTATTCTGCCTGCGGTAACAGGTGCTACTCTTCCGGGCAGACCGGGTGCTTTTATGGCGTTGACTCCAAGCTTCATTGCAAGCTCGGGATCATAGCCGCCTTTTGTAGACAGATCAATTACCGTTTTACCGCGCAAGCTTTCAAGTGAGCTGTTAAGCACCTGAAAATCAAGCGTATTAAAAACTATATCAAATCTGTCAATATGGCGAGATATATCGTTCGTATGGATATACTCCATTCCGAGCGAGCTTATCAAGGCAAAATCATAAGGCTTTCTCGCGCTTACCGTAACATGGCAACCGAGCGCGTGCAATCGGTCAGCCATTATCTTACCGACTCTGCCGTAGCCTGTTACCAAAGCATTACAGCCCCAAAGCGTAAAGGGCGTATTATTTATCGCAAGCGCAATAGCACCCTCTGCTGTAGGCACCGCATTTTTTACGGCATACGCATCGCTTCGGCAGTAATCTATACTGCGCTCGGTAGCAAGATCGTAGTTGCCTGCAAGGCAAAGTCTGTCACTTGCAGAATTAATTACCCACGATAAGGGTATCAGCCTGCTTGTGAGCGGCGCATATACCGTAACACCGTCACGCGTGGCAGGTACAGGCAGCAAAAAGACATCGGACGAAGCAATATCAGCAGAATCCGATTCAAAAAGTCCGTAAGTATCCACAGCATAACCTTTATCCGAAAGCGTGAAAAAAACCGTTTTCATGCGCTCGTCTCCGCCAAATACCGTAATTTTCTTCATTCAATTATCCCCCGCCCCAATTTTTTTACCGTTACGTTGCAAAAGCAGTTCACTACATTCTATGACGGCATTGATTTTTCGTTACGGCATGCAAAAAGAATTATCCTTGAATTTTCTTTGAAAGTATGATATATTATTAATAATGTAATCAAAAGAGGTGATAAGGTGCACATTCAGGAATCAGGCGAGATGTATCTTGAAACTATATATATACTTTCAAAAAATGGGCAGCCTGTGCGTTCAATAGATGTAGGAGAATATATGGGCTACAGCAAGCCGAGTGTCTCCCGCGCTATGGGACTGCTTAAAAACGGCGGTTATGTTATCGCCGCAAAGGATGGCTCACTTTCGCTCACCCCCGAGGGACTTGAGCTTGCCGAAAAAATTTACGAACGGCACACTATCATTTCCCGCTTGCTTACCCTTATCGGAGTGGATGAGCAGACCGCCACAGAGGATGCATGCAAGATCGAGCATGTAATAAGCGATAAGACCTTTGAGGCTTTGAAAAAATATCTTGAAGCTTGATGCTTTCCCGAGCCTTTTACGGCTCGGTTTTTTTCGCCATCCGCTAAAAAATCGGGTTTATAAGTCTACGGTTGCAAAAACTTGACATATA
>JAFPCJ010000123.1 GCA_017423885.1 Clostridia bacterium
GTAGAAATATGGAAAATTTTGAATACTATAATCCTGTCAAGGTGGTTTTCGGTGAGGGCGTTTTGAGCAAGGTTGGAGAGCATACGGCACAGTACGGAAAAAATGCGCTGCTTGTAACCTATGCAGAGTGCGGTTTTTTTACCGATATTATTGCAAAGATACATTCAAGTCTCGAAAACGAGGGCGTTTCATGCATCGATTTTGCGGGAATTACTGCAAATCCGCGTCTTTCGCAGGTTGAAGCAGGAGTTAATATCTGTAAGCAAAAGGGTATTGATGTTATCATTGCGTTGGGCGGCGGAAGTGTTATTGATGCGGCAAAGGTAATAGCGGCAGGTGTTTTCTATGAAAACGGTCTTTCAAGCATGCTTATGCTGTCGCATAGCGATATTAAGTCGGTTCCGCCCGAAAAAGCCTTGCCGTATATCGCCATACCCACTCTTGCGGGAACGGGCAGTGAGATGAACCCGATAGGCGTTATAACTGACGATGCCTCGGGAAAAAAGAGCTATGTCTGGGAACCGAAGTGTCTGTATGCAAAGGCGGCAATAATGGATCCTTGCCTTACTGTAAAGCTTCCACCTTATCAAACGGCTTGCGGCGGCTATGATATATTTGCTCATGTTATGGAAGCATATATTAACGGAGATCCCGAAAAGGACCTCACCTTGCATGACCGTATGCAGGAGGGTGTTATGAAGGCGGCGCTTGAGGGACTTGAAAAGGTATGGGCGTCACCCGAGGACACGCAGGCAAGAGGTGTTCTGATGTGGGCGGCTTCGGTTGCGCTTAACGGTTGGTTGCTCTCGGGTACGTTTGGTTTTACTCCCATGCATCAGATGGGTCATGTTTTAAGTGCTCGATATAATGCAACTCACGGCGCGACCCTTGCATGTATGATGGTTGCATGGATGAAATATTTTGAACAGCGTCCTGATAACAAGCGCTATGTTATGCTTGCTCAAAATGTTTTCGGATGCTCACTTAAAGAAGCGTATGAGCGTTTGGATAAGGAAATGAGTGAAAAGGGCGTTGAAACAAGGATAGGCTTATTTGGCGCAAAGGAAGAAGAGCTTGACAGTCTTACCGATGAGGTCGTGGCGGTCTCGTTCGGAGCGGACGGAAAGCTTAACGGTCATCCGAAAATGACAAGAGAAGATATATATCAATGCTTTAAGTTGGCGTTATAAAGAATTATAAAAAGCAGAGCAAATGTATTAGAATGCGTTTGTTCTGCTTTTATTTTTTTAATTGAAGTATTGTAAATTCTATGAAAAGGTAGTATAATAACAAAAGAAAAATATGGCTTTAAAGGAGGGATGCTTGATGCAAAAAAGCTTTAAAAGCAAAAGGATCGTTTTTCTCGCGGTCTGGTTGTCTATAATTGCCGTAATAGCAGTTGCGATAATTTTGCTTTTGCCGCCCGAGGAAAAGCATGAGACCATACGCGAGCTTATGCGTGACGGCGTTTTGCATGAGCATAACAAGATGTCCTTTTTCGGACTGAAGGTCAATCCTGCGGTGATATCGGCTTATACCGTAACGGTAATACTGCTGATATCGGCGGCGCTTATCAGGATATTTGCAATTCCGCGATTTAAGACCGTTCCGGGAAAATTTCAAAGCGTTATAGAAAAGCTTGTGGAATTTTTCACCGATATGGCTAACAAAAACAGTCATCATAAGCCGCGGTTTGTGGGCGCATATATTTTCAGCGCAGGTGTTTATATCTTTTTCAGTACCCTGTTTGAGCTGTTTGGTATGCAATGGATAACTACCGATGGCGTATCGGTCTCACTTCCGGCTCCGATATCGGATATTAATGCCGCAATATCGCTCGGTGTACTGTCCTACGCGGTCATTCTCGGAGCAGGTATCATAAACGGCGGAGTGCGCGGTGCGCTCGGGGTATTAAAGGACTTTTCGCTCCCGATATCCATGAGCTTTCGATTGTTTGGTGCTCTGCTCAGCGGACTGCTTGTGACCGAGCTTGTGTATTATTATATTGGCTTAAGCTTTGTACTGCCGATAATCGTTGCGGTGATGTTCACATTGCTTCATGCGGCTATACAGACCTATGTTTTAGCAACCCTTGTTTCAATATTTTACGGTGAGGCGGTAGAGCCGAAGCCTAAAAAACAAAAAACTACTAAAGAAAAGAAGGAAGAACTATCATGAAAAAGAAAAGTATAATTATTGCAGTAATATCCGCGATACTCCTTATGAGTGTCTTCTCATTCCTCTCCTTGAGCGCTTTTGCTGACAGCGATACAGCGGCAGGAGAAACTACAGCAGTAACGCAGACTGCAGAAGAAAAGGATGACTCCGTATCCTCAAAGGCTCTGGCTGCCGCTATAGCCGTCGGTGTTGTAGGTGCGGCAGGTGCTGTCAGCATGGCAATAGCAATAGCCAAGAGTACGGAGAGCATGGCTCGTCAGCCTGAAGCGGCTTCTAAAATCAACTCCGCTATGATGCTGGGTCTTGTGTTTATAGAGACCGCGATAATCTATGCGCTTATCGTAGCTATTCTTGTTATTTTCGTGCTTTAAAGCAAAACAAAAAACAACGGTGTTAAATCGCCGTTGATACTGTGGTGATTTCAATGAACATTCCGCTTAATATTGATTTTTTACAGATATTACTTCATTTATTGAATTTTGTAATACTCGCCGGCGGACTTTCTTTTCTTCTGTTTAAGCCTGTGTGCCGCTTTTTAGAGCAAAGAAGTGCATATTTTGCCGAGCTTGAAGAAAAGAATAAGACTGCGGCAGAGGAAAATGCGCGTTTACGCGAGGAATATGAGCAAAAGCTGCGCGCCGCCGAGAATGAGATACAGCAAAAAAAACTTGATGCCGAGAAGGAGTGGTCTCAGACCTCTGCGAGGTATATAACCGAGGCAAAGGAAAGAGCGGCGGCTATGATACATGCCGCAGAGCAGGAGGCGGAGGACCGCAAGGAGCATATACTTGAGTCGGCGCAGACCGAAATAGGTGAGCTTGTTGTAGCGGCAACGCAAAAGCTACTCAGCGATACGGTTACTCCCGAGAGAAACAGCGCGCTTTATGATGAGTTTATCCGTCTTGCGGATGAAACGGTAGCAAGTGAGAGGTCTAAAAATGATAAATAACGGCTTTGATGAGACCTTGCAGAGCGTAAGTGAAGCGCTCAAGGTCGAAATACATTGCATAACTCCGCCTACCGATGAACAGCTTGAAAAGATGCGTGGCTTTTTTCGGTCTGAATATAAGACCGAGGAAATAGAGTTTGTGATAAAAAAGGATACTGCCGTTGTGGGCGGTTTCCGCATATTCGTAGGCGATGAAAACTACGATTGGAGCACGCTCGGACGCATCCGTCAGTTAAGAAAATCCTTTCAGGCTTTAAGAAAAGAATATGACCCTATGCAGATAGTCTCGCTTTTGCGTGAGGATATTGAGAACTTTGAGCTTAATGTCGGTCATCAGCAGGTTGGCTTTGTAAAGACTGTGGGGGACGGCATTGCTGTTATAGACGGTCTGCATGAGGTCGGCTACGGCGAGATAGTTCTGTTTGACTGCGGAGTTAAGGGAATGGTACAGGATATCCGCGCTGACGGTACAAATGGCGTGGTTTTGTTCGGTGACGATTCGGAGATATTTGAGGGCAGCCGCGTTGTAAGGACCCAGCGCACGGCAGGCATCCCAATAAGTAATAAGATACTCGGAAGAATCGTTGATCCGCTCGGAAAGCCGATTGACGATGGCGGAGAGCTTGCCGCAAAGGAATACTATCCGATAGAATATCCCGCTCCGGGTATTATAGAACGCAAATCGGTATGCCGACCGCTTGAAACAGGTATACTCGCGATAGATTCTATGTTCCCTATAGGCCGCGGTCAGCGTGAGCTTATCATAGGCGACCGACAGACGGGCAAAACTACCATCGCTACCGATACGATAATCAATCAGAAAAACAAAAATGTAGTATGCGTTTATGTGGCTATAGGTCAGAAAGCAAGCTCTATTGCAAAGGTAGTGGCTACACTTGAGAAGCACGGCGCTATGGATTATACCGCAGTTGTGGCTTCCCCTGCGAGCGATCCCGCATCCTTGCAGTATATTGCGCCTTATGCAGGCTGTGCCGTTGCAGAGTATTTCATGAATCACGGAAGAGATGTACTCATAGTTTATGACGATCTTTCAAAGCATGCCGTAGCCTACAGAACCTTAAGCCTGCTTTTGGAGCGCTCGCCGGGCAGAGAAGCCTACCCCGGAGACGTTTTCTATCTCCATTCAAGACTTTTGGAGCGCTCTGCACAGCTTTCCGACAGCAACGGCGGCGGAAGTATGACGGCATTGCCTATAGTTGAAACGCAGGCAGGAGACGTGTCGGCATATATTCCTACGAATATAATTTCTATTACCGACGGTCAGATATTTCTTGAGACCGAGCTGTTTAACATGGGACAGCGCCCTGCTATAAACGTAGGTCTTTCGGTATCGCGCGTAGGCGGCGCGGCACAAACGCACGTCATGAAAAAGGCGGTAGGCTCTGTAAGACTTGACCTTGCACAGTACCGCGAGATGAAGGCTTTTTCGCAGTTTGGCGGCGATCTTGATCCGTCAACCGCACGTCAGCTTAAATACGGCGCAGGACTTATGGAACTGCTACGGCAGAGTAACAATGCGCCATTGAGTCTGCATAGACAGGTGATCACGCTGATATGTGCGAGAGAAAAGCTGTTTATTGATGTTCCGATTAAGGAAATAAGGTCTGTTCAGCATAGGCTATTAGAGTATTTTGAGGAGCACTACCGCGCGGTCTGTCATAAGATCGAACATGACAAGACATATTCAGAGGAGCTTAAAAAGGAAATAACCGAAATAGCAAAAAGATTTATTAACAGCATAGGGTAGAGCTAAAATCCGCCTTTAAAAACAGATTTCGGTTTATTAAAATAATGGGGAGGGAAAGCGGTAATGGTAAGCGCAAGCGAGATAAAAGCAAGAATCGGCGGCATCAGGGATACCAAGAAGATAACCGATGCCATGTATATGATATCATCGGCAAAAATGCGTAAAGCCTTGCGCGAGCTTGAGGACACCACCCCCTATTTTGATGCGCTCAAAGAAAAAATAGGAGAGCTTTTTCATTATATACCCCAGCTTCAAAACCGTTATTTTAGAGTAACCGTTCCAGAGGAGCTTCCTCACAGAAACCACGGTATTTTGCTTATAACCTCGGATAAGGGCTTGGCAGGTGAATATAATCTTGCGGCGGTAAAGCTTTGCGAGGAATATATGAACCGCCACCCGAGAATAACTCTGTTTATAATCGGAGAATACGGCAGACAGTATTTCAGAAGTAAAAATATTGAGTTTGTGGAGAGCTTTTTGTTTTCGGCGGCGCATCCGAGTTTTAATGATGCAAGGAAAATGTGCGCCGAGATTTTGGAGTATTACGATAACGAGCGGCTTGATGAGATAAACGTGATATATACCGACTATATCGGAAGTCGGCCGGGAGAATGTAAAAAATTGACACTTTTGCCGCTTGAGCAGACGCATTTTTATAATGAGAATGCAGACCAAAGGCAGATAGAAAAGGAATTTTTGCCGTCGCCCGATGCCGTGCTTGACGGAGTTGTTCCAAGCTATCTCATGGGCTTTATATACGGATGTCTGGTCGAAAGCTATTGCAGTGAACAGCAGGCGAGAATGAACGCCATGAAAAACGCAAGCGACAATGCCGAGGAGATGCTCCGCTCACTTCGAATACAGTATAATAAGCTTCGGCAAGCCGCAATAACTAATGAAATGATAGAGATCACAGCAGGCGCAAAGGCTCAAAAGCAAAAGAGTCTCGCCCGTATGGGAGAAAACGGCAATGAATGATAATGAATTACAAATGAATACCGGTAGGATAGTTCAGATAACGGGACCTGTTGTAGATGTGTGCTTTGAAAAAGATCAGCTTCCGCGCATCAGAGAAAAGCTTTATGTCGATTTCAAAAAAGAACGCAGAACGATGGAGGTCGTTCAGCATATCGGCTCAAGCACCGTCCGCTGTGTTATGATGGGTGCAAGCGAGGGTCTGCACCGCGACATGACGGTGACGGCTACAGGAGCGCCTATAAGCGTGCCTGTGGGCGAGGCTGTGCTCGGTAGGGTGCTTAACGTGTTGGGTGAGCCTATAGACGGCGGTGAGGATTTCGCAGCCGATCAGCCGAGAAGCTCTATTTACAGAAGCGCCCCCGATTTCTCCGAGAGAGCGGCATCTGAAGAGATACTTGAAACGGGAATCAAGGTCATCGACCTGTTGGCTCCATATACAAAAGGCGGAAAAATAGGACTTTTCGGCGGTGCAGGTGTCGGCAAAACGGTGCTTATTCAAGAGCTTATTCACAATATTGCCACAGAGCATGGCGGATACTCTATTTTTACGGGAGTAGGCGAGCGAAGCCGCGAGGGAAACGACCTATATTATGAAATGGCTGAAAGCGGCGTGCTTGATAAGACTGCTTTGGTCTTCGGTCAGATGAACGAGGCTCCGGGTGTCAGAATGAGAGTGGCACTTTCGGGTCTTACCATGGCAGAGCATTTCAGAGATGAAAGCCAAAAGGACGTTTTGCTTTTTATAGATAATATATTCCGTTTTATTCAGGCGGGAAGCGAGGTATCTACCCTGCTTGGGCGCATGCCTTCGGCGGTTGGCTATCAGCCTACGCTTTCGCAGGAGCTTGGTGAGCTTGAGGAACGCATTGCGTCTACCAAAAACGGCTCGGTAACCTCGGTGCAGGCGATATATGTCCCTGCCGATGACCTTACCGACCCTGCCCCTGCTACAACCTTTGCTCATCTTGATGCTACTACCGTTTTGAGCCGAAAGATCGCAGAGCTCGGTATTTATCCTGCGGTAGATCCGCTTGATTCTACCTCGCGTATGCTTGATCCCGAGGTGGTGGGTGAGGAGCATTACCGCGTTGCGCGTACCGTTCAGGAGATATTGGAGCATTATAATGAGCTTCAGGATATCATAGCGATACTTGGTATGGATGAATTGAGCGATGAGGATAAAATACTTGTAAAGCGCGCAAGAAAACTGCAGAGATTTTTGTCACAGCCGTTCAGCGTGGCACAGAAGTTTACAGGTATGGATGGAATTTATGTTCCGCTTGAGGACACCATTCGCAGTTTTAAGGCAATTATTGAAGGCGAAGCTGACGAGTATCCCGAAAATGCATTTTTTAACGTAGGCACTATTGATGACGTAAGGGAAAAGGCAAGACTTATCGCGGAGGCTGAAAATGAAAAGCTTTCATCTTGAGATACTTACTCCCGAAAGGGTGTTTTATAAGGGCGAATGTGTTTATCTTTGTGTACCTATAACCGACGGTATGCTCGGCATCATGGCAAACCGAGAGCCGATAACTGCTTCGGTCACTTTCGGAGAAGCGCATTATACCGCACCAAACGGTGAAAAAACTGTTTTTTCGGTATCGGGCGGCATGATAGATGTTGTGGGAAATAGTGTAAAGCTTATATGCGATACTGCACTTTTACCTGAGGAGATAGACGAGGATAAGGAGCGAAGAACGGCGGAAAGCGCCCGAAGCGAGCTTGCCGGCAAACAAAGCCGCCGAGATTATCTTCTTTCAAAGCTTATGCTGTCAAATGCGATAAACAATATTAAAATCAAGCAAAAGACAAAGGTAAATTGAAAAACTGTTAAAAAATAAACGCGGAAGATGCAAAATTCTTCCGCGTTTTAAAGTTTACAGTGCTATTTTTTCTAATGATATTATATTTTGGACTGTATATCCAAGTGCGTTTTGTTATACCTGCTTTTTAATGGGTTGACGCAAATAACCGGGCAAAAGACCTGTATGGCTTTTGAAAACATTGTAAAAATGAGTTTTATTCTTGAAGCCTACAGTACATCCTATCTGCTCAATGGATAGTTCAGAGGTGGTAAGTAAAATTATGGAATTATTTACCCTGATATTATTAACGTATTCGGTGAACTTCATTCCCATTGTTTCGTGGAATATACGGCTGAAATATGTAGGATTATATCCGCAAAGCGCCGCCGCTTCGCTCATTGTAACGGTAGAAAAATGATCGTCTATGTATGTGAGAATGTTTGAAATTCCGCGGAATTGCTTTTGCGACGGAGTGAACTGCTGTGCGCGACTCAGAATAACAAAAAGCTCGTTTGTGAGGTTGACGGTCTGTTCGCGGTAATAAAGCTGTTTTTCGAATAATTCTTTATTGATAAGGTCAAGTATTTTTTCTGTTCTCGGAATGTCCTCACCATGCATATGTATTATTGGAGAAAGTGCCAGCTCGTCGCGGTTATTAAAGACATAAGAAAAAAGCTGTTTGTTGCTTTTGAGCATTGACTCCGATATAAGGCAGTTTTGTATGGTTAATTGCGGTACAGGGATATTGACATGAAATATATCAGGGCGTATGCATAAAACATCACCCTTGCGGATCGGGAATTTTTCGTTATCTATAAAGGCAGTGCCGCTGCCCGCGCTTATAAAATTCAATTCAAAAAAATCCTTATGGCAATGCTTCTCCGATTCCATTGCTTGCATAACGGATTTCATATCATCTATTCTGTAAACATCAATTCCTTTTGTGGAGACCTGAGGTATATTTGAGGGGTTGATAATATGAGAAATATCATACATTTGGTGTTGAACTATGGTTATGGGTTCATCTGATGACCAATCAGCCATACAGTAAATATTTTTATTCATAAGTAATTGTCCCTCCTTTGTTTTTCTAATAAAAGTATATTTTCGCATTGAATAAAAGTCAAGTTTTTTTACATTGAAAAATTTTTCCAATAACAGAAAAAAAGGCAAAATCAAAAAAAATCGTACCTTTAGGTAAAGTTTCTGCATTGAAAATGCGCGGTATGCGTGTTACATTTTATACAGAATATTAGCCAAAGGAACAAATCATTTGGTTAAATTTAAAGGAGGAAATAAAAATGTTAAAGCAATGTAAAGTTTACCTGTCTCTGTTGCTCGCGTTGGCAATGGTATTCTCGGGGCTTGTTTTTTTACCTGCCTCGGCGGCGGCCCAAACAACCGCTACAAATTTTGCTGCTCAGGACATGAGCGCACACGGACTTACGGAAATACTTATCCGTTTGGATTCGCCGTTTGTTGAGTATGTTCATGATGCTCATGCACAGGATATTTCGCATGAGGCTGTGGGCAATCCTTCAGAGGCGCTCCAGAAGACTGCACAGGAGCATATCCTTATTAACGGTTTAAGTATTAATGAAATGGTTGAGCGCACCGCTTGGTACAATGCCCGCGTGCATGTAACCCAGTATGGTTCTTATGAGCAATTCGATATTTATGTACAAGATAATGTTTTTGGTAATCGTATCTATAATGAAGACTTTACAGTAGAAATTACCGAAGGTGCTGTTGATAGCCAAGGTAATCCCATTAAGCCTGTAAAGATGCAGTACAGCGCAACTACTCATGCCTTTACGGAGTATGTTGCCCCTAAAACCAACATAACAAATATTGCTATAGCAGATTTCCCTGATAATGGCATGAGTCAGCTTTATGTATATCTCGATTCTAAATATACTGCTAGTTTTGATGAAATTCAGTCTCCTGAACATGCAACAAATGCAC
>JAFPCJ010000124.1 GCA_017423885.1 Clostridia bacterium
GGTTGCCGATTCATTAAGTGCTATAAAGTATGCAAATGTGCGCCCCATCAGAAACAGCCAAGGCTTTATCACCGAATTTGAAACTGTAGGAGATTTCCCGAAATTCGGCAATGATGATGACCGCGTTGACCTCATTGCGCGCGACATGACGCACAAGGTGATAACCGAGCTTCGTAAGACACCTACCTACCGTAAAGCCATCCACACCCTTTCTGTTCTTACCATTACATCCAATGTTATGTACGGCAAGAACACAGGTGCTACTCCTGACGGCCGCAAGGCTTCCATGCCCTTTGCTCCCGGAGCTAACCCGATGCACAACCGCGAGGAAAACGGCGCTCTCGCTTCGCTCAACTCGGTTGCAAAATTGAGCTATGACGATTGCCGTGACGGTATATCCAACACCTTCTCCATCGCTCCCGAGGCTTTAGGCAAGACCGAAGACGAGCGCACGGATAATCTCGTAGCAATACTCGACGGATATTTTGCCAAGAAAGCGCATCATATCAATGTAAACGTTCTCAATCGCGAAACGCTTATTAAGGCTTATGAAAATCCTGAGGCTTATCCCAACCTTACCATCCGCGTATCGGGCTACGCCGTAAACTTCAACAAGCTTTCCCGCGAGCAGCAGCGCGAAGTCATAAGCCGTACCTTCCACGAAGCTATATGACAGGACGTGTTCACTCAATACAGAGCCTTGGAACGGTAGATGGACCGGGTGTTCGTTTTGTAGTCTTTTTACAGGGCTGTTTTCTGCGCTGTAAATGCTGTCACAATCCCGATACATGGGACGTGACACTTGGAAAGGAATATACCGCCGAGGAGATAGTAAGCCGCGCCGAGCGTTACAAGGAATATTTCGGCACCGCGGGCGGAATAACACTTTCGGGCGGCGAGCCGCTTATGCAAGCCGATTTCGCACGTGAAGTGTTTAAGCTGTGCCACAAGGCAGGAATAAATACCTGCCTCGACACCTCAGGCGGCATTAAGAACCGCGCTGTAGAGGCATTGCTCCGAGAAACCGACCGCGTTTTGCTTGACATCAAGTATACAACAGATGCCGAATACCGCGAAAATGCAGGCTGCAGTCTTGATTCGGTACTTGATTTCCTCGGATATCTTGACCGCAATCGCATACCCACCACCCTGCGGCAGGTAATCATCCCCACCGTAAATGACAGCGAGGAAAATATCAAACGGCTCAAAAAAATAGCGCAGACACATTCTTGCGTTGATAAAACCGAGCTTTTGCCATTCAGAAAGCTATGCTCGGTAAAATATGAGCAAATGGGAAAAGTTTTTCCCTTCGGTCATCTTCCCGAGCCTGACAAAGCAACAATGGAGCATCTGCGTTCACTTATTTAAAAAAACGGTGCAATTCAGTTTTTCACACTGAATTGCACCGTTAAACTTATATGATAATATTTATATTGAAGTATGATTTGCTACCTCGAGCATATCATAATCAAATTCCTTCTTCATATTAAGCGCTACGAAGATATCCTCATCGGTTATCTTACCGTCACGCATGCAAATAACACGATTGCCTATACCCTTGCTCAAAAGGTGAACAGCCGCCGAACCCATTTGGGTTGCTCTTACGCGGTCACGCACGGTAGGACTGCCGCCGCGCTGAACATGACCGAGAACAGTAGCTCTCGAATCAATACCTGTTGCTTCTTCTATCTGCTTTGCAATGTCAGCCACTCCGCCTACACCTTCGGCTACAACTATAATAAAGTGTTGCTTGCCGGTCTTTTGCGAAAGTCTGATCTTTGCTATAACCTCTTCGATAGGAGTCTCTACCTCGGGAACGAGCACCGCAGTAGCACCTACGGCAATACCCGTCTGCAAAGCAATATATCCTGCATGACGACCCATGACCTCAACAACGTTGCAACGGTCATGCGACTGTGCGGTATCGCGGATCTTATCTACCATTTCCATAGCAGTATTCATAGCGGTATCAAAGCCGATGGTATACTCTGTAGAAGAAATATCGTTATCTATAGTTCCCGGAATTCCTACGCAGGGTATTCCGCGGTTAGAAAGGTCACGCGCTCCGCGGAAGGAGCCGTCACCGCCTATAACGACAATACCCTCTATTCCAAGGCGCTTGCAGTTATCTATAGCTTCCTGTACGCCCTCCTCTGTCTTAAAGCGAGGACTGCGGGCAGTATAAAGAAATGTTCCGCCGCGGTGGATTATATCGGAAACAGAACGAGCATCAAGATCTATAACGTCACCCTCCATAAGTCCGTTATAGCCTCTCTTTATTCCCTTAACATTCATTCCAAGCGAAATAGCAGTACGCACAACCGCACGAACAGCCGCGTTCATGCCCGGAGCGTCACCGCCGCTTGTTAAAACACCTATTGTTTTCATTTGATCATCTCCAAAAAAATTCCAAAGACAAGTATACTCTACTTTTACTTGATTTGCAACCTAAATTTACAAAAAAATTCAAATTTTAACAGTGTATTTAAAAATCATGCGTATTTCACACCACAAAACGCACATTTTCAACACCTAAAAGCGCTTCAAGCTCATCTTTTAGGCTTTGCGTGAAGCTACAACGCAGACTATCGGGAGCCTCGAAGCGTTTACCGTTTGAGGTCAGCACAATAAATACCTTGCTTTCTCCCCTATTCTGCGAAAGCAACTGCTTCACCCTTTCGAGCTCGGGCGAATCCATATCGGGTATGCGGATATACAGACCGCTCTTGATCTGCTTTTGGGGCATCGGCTTTCCTGCCTGCGACTCGGGGATGCTCTCGAGCTTCTCACAAAGGATCTCGGTATCCCTATCCTCTCGCGCCGACACCTTGCCCGTAATCACAACGATACTGCCGTCATGCAAAAGCGGACGGTAGCGCGAGTAAGCATCGGCAAACAAGGTCACAGCAACCGAGCCGTGAACATCCTCTATAGCGGTAGTAGCCATTATATTTTTATTCTTAAGCTGACGCACCTTGACCGCCGAAAGCACACCTGCAATAACAACGCGCTTGCCGTCGCCTATTTTACCCGAGTTAAGCTCGGTGGTTTTAGCAAAACCCGAACGCGCAACAAACGCCGCGTACTCATCCATAGGATGCCCCGAAAGATAAAGACCTGTCGCCTCTTTTTCAAGCGCCAAAAATTGGAATATAGGCATTTCATCCATCGGCTGAAGCTCAAGCTCGCTCTTTTCACCCACCGCTCCGAACATATCAAGCTGTCCGTTTCCTGCAAATCGGTGCTCCTCTTCAGCTACCGACATTACCTGATCTATATGATATATCATCTGTCGGCGGTTGGCACCAAGTCCGTCTAAAGCTCCGCTTTTAA
>JAFPCJ010000125.1 GCA_017423885.1 Clostridia bacterium
CATATTTCGGATGATTGGGGCGCGCAGAACGATTTGATGTTCAGCCCTGATATATGGGAGGATATGATCTATCCCAATATGAAGCGTGTGGTAGACTATGTGCACGAATGTGGCGCCTTCGCAAGCCTGCATTCGGATGGTTGCATCGTTAAGGTGGCGGACAGAGTAGCACAGCTTGGTCTTGATGTTGTCCATCCTTGGCAGGAAAGTGCAGGAATGTCCTATGACCTTTACTGCGATAGGTTTTCCGATAAGTTTGCAATTCTCGGCGGAGTTTGCGTTCAGACTGTGCTCGGTCTTGTGGACAAGGAAAAGCTTGAAGAGGAGATCAGAAGAGTATTCGCAAAGCTTCGCGGCAAGCGTTGGATATGCTGTACTACACATTTTGTGCAAAACCATTGCTCTGTAGAGGATCTTGAATTTGCATACGACCTTATATATAAGCTTGCAAGAGAATAATTTAAGCAAGGTATAAAAAAAGGATGGTTCTTCCATCCCTTTTTTATACCTTAAATGTTGACATATCAACAAAATCAGTGTATAATGTCAAAGTTGAAATTCAAAGGAGAAATTGATATGGTTGAGCGTTTTGAAAAATTTGCATTTGTTATCTCAAATGCGTATCGGTACATCCAAAGAATCGAGACCGAGGCTATGGAAAAATACGGTCTTAAAGGCGCGTATGTGCAATATATGATAGTCATTCATAATAATCCCGATGGAGTTACTGCAAGTAAGCTCAGCGAGATTGCGGACCGCAACAAGGCGGCTGTTTCTCGAGCCTTGGCAGAAATGGAGGAAAAGGGAATAATATACCGCAATAAGGAAAAGAACTATTACCGCGCGCGTATTTTCCTGACTGAAGAGGGCGAAAAAGCAATGCAGTATATTATTGATAAGGCGAAAAAGGCTGTAAAGATCGCCGATATAGGTCTTGAAGAAAAGAAAAGAGACGAATTTTACGATTCACTCGGTATTATCACCGCAAATCTTCGCCGTATAATTGATGAAGGCTTGCTTGAAAAGGAATACGAGTAGAAATAGACGGAATAATAGTCTTAAAACCGCAAGGAGAAAAACATGGTTAAAATAATTGTTGATTCAACAGCCGATATGATCCCCGAGCTTAAAGCGCGAGTGATTCGGGTGCCGCTTACCGTTACTTTTGGGGATAAGGAATATATTGACGGTGTTACGATAGACCATAAGCGTTTTTATGAAATGCTGATAGAAAGCGATACGCTTCCTACTACAAGTCAGGCTACACCCGATGGCTTTATTACCGCAATAGAAGAAGTTCTCAATGAGGGTGACGAGGCGGTTATTATTACCTTGTCCTCAAAGCTTTCGGGCACATATCAAAGCGCCGTTATAGCGGCAAGCGAATACGAGGGCAGGGTTTACGCGGTAGACAGCCGCTCGGTTGCAATAGGAACGGGAATTCTCGCAGAGTTAGCGCTTAACGCCGCAGAAAACGGAAAAAGCGCTCGGGAAATTGCCGAAATGCTTGAAAAACAGCGTGAGCGAGTGCGCGTTATAGCGCTTCTTGATACCCTTGAATATCTCAAGCGCGGCGGAAGAATTTCAAAAACAACTGCCTTTGCAGGTGGACTTCTTTCCATAAAACCCGTAGTCGAGCTTCGGGACGGTGCGGTTGAGATACTCGGAAAAGCGCGCGGCTCGAAGCAGGGTAATAATCTGCTGATCAAAGAGATAGAACAGTCGGGCGGGGTTGATTTTTCCATGCCGCTTTTGTTAGGCTATACAGGTCTTTCCGATGCTTTACTGCAAAAATATATTGAAGACAGTGCCGAGCTTTGGCATGGGAACATTGAAGAACTGCATACCACCGCCGTCAGCAGTGTTGTAGGAACCCATACCGGACCGGGCGTTGTAGCCGCGGCATTCTTTAAAGCGCAATAGACTTTATGTTATAGAAAAAGCAGACCCTATCGTTTCTACGGCTTTGGAAGCGCAGACTGTTTGTGCGTGCTCATAAAGCTCTGCTATAGCTATCGGTGAGCTGTATGCAAAGCAATAGCGTTTAAGCTTATCGGCGGTTGCTTTGGTAGCGTTTATTACCGCATGGTAGCGTCCGTTACTGTAAAAAAGCGCAGAACTGCTTTTTGCCTTGCTTGGATGCTTGTAAAGAAAGCAAAAAGCATCAAGCATGCTTTCGGTATCATAAAAATCAAGGCGCCAAGGTCTTGCGGGATATAACCGCTTTTTATATGTATTACAATATTTTGAAAGCTCTATCATGCAGCCGTCATGATAGGGCTTTACTTCTATCAGAAGCCGATCCTGCTTCGAAAGGCTGCTCGTTTGCGGACAAACACGGTCTATAAGACTGTGAAGCGCCGAGCGGATATAAGGATCGTTATAATCGATCTCCTCGTAACTGCCGAAAAGCTCGGTCATTTCATTAGAGTCAAGAATTATCCGAAGCTTTTTGCCGTCAGACTCCTCTATTTCCATAGCACACACCCCCGTTTATAATAATGATAACACTCATTTACACCTTAATCAACCGGTGAAAAAAGGAATATTTACTTATATTTTGAATATAATATTTCTGTTTTACTTGACCGCGAACTAATAGAGGTGATATAATGAATGGAAACAGGAGAAAAAACACCGATTCTGCCGTGCGGATTTTTTTAAGGTCAATGATTCTTACTATTTCGGCGGTGTCGCTTATTCTCATCGGATATTTTACCGCTCATTATTTTTTCGGCGGTGTCTAGAAAGGAAAAACCAAGCTATGGATTACAGTTTTCTTAAAAGCGGAACAGACGTAAGAGGTATTGCAAGTGAGCTTGGCGGCAAGAGCGTTCAACTGACCGATGAAGCGGTATATGATATTACTGCGGCTTTTTTGGTATGGCTTTGCCGCAGAACTCAAAAGGCATCAAATGAGCTGTGTTTGGCTGTGGGTCATGATTCACGCATTACTGCTGACCGTATTTCCGCGCAGGTAATAAAGGCGCTGTGTGACGGCGGTGCAACTGTGCTTGATTGTGCACTTGCTTCAACCCCTGCTATGTTTATGACCACCGTTGATCTTGATACAGACGGTGCCGTTCAGATAACCGCAAGTCATCATCCGTTTGACCGAAATGGACTCAAGTTCTTTGTTCGTGAGGGCGGACTTGACGGTAAGGATATCTCGGAAATTTTGTGTCTCGCATCTGCAAAGGAGCATGAGTGCGGACAGGGCGAGTGCAAGAAGACCGATTACATGACTACATACGCCGCAAGACTTCGCAGGCTTATCTGCGAGGCTTGCCAAAAGACCGAGGAAGAAAAACCGCTTTCGGGTTACCATATTGTCGTAGATGCAGGTAACGGTGCAGGTGGATTTTATGCTACGCAGGTGCTTGAGCGCCTTGGTGCAGATATTTCGGGAAGTCAGTTTTTAGAGCCTGACGGAATGTTCCCGAACCATATTCCTAACCCCGAAAATAAGCAGGCTATGGAAAGCATCTGTGAAGCCGTAAAGCGCTCGGGCGCTCATCTCGGTCTTATATTTGATACGGATGTTGACCGCGCAGGCTGTGTTGGTGCGGACGGCAAGGAGATCAACCGCAACCGCCTTATAGCCCTTGCTTCTCATATAGCGCTTCAGGGTAATGAGGGTGGCACCGTCGTTACCGATTCGGTCACATCTGACGGTCTTAAGAAATTTATAGAAGCCGAGCTTGGCGGCAAGCATTACCGCTATCGCAGAGGCTATAAAAACGTTATCGATAAGGCGGTAGAGCTTTGCAATCAGGGCATCAACTGTCCGCTTGCTATAGAGACCTCGGGTCATGCCGCGTTAAGAGAAAATTACTTTTTGGATGACGGTGCATATCTTGTTACCCGTATCGTAATTGAACTTGCCAAGGGCTGTGATATTGATAAGCTTTTAGCACCGCTTGAAATGCCGCTAGAGGAACGCGAGTGCCGAATGAATATCGGTGCAGAAGATTTCAAGACCTACGGTATGAGTGTTATAGATGCACTTACAGAGTTCGCAGAGTCACATCCCGATTTTAAGGTTGCAGACGATAACCGCGAGGGTGTCCGTGTGTCCACCCCCAACGGTTGGTTCTTACTGCGTCTGAGCGTTCATGACCCCGTTATGCCCATGAATTTTGAAAGCAGAGTCAAGGGCGGTATCGATGAGGATATCGCGCTTATAATGCCCTTACTCAAAAGCTTTGATAAGCTTGATCTTAGCGAATTTTCACGCTAACATTCCTCTTCCTTGCATCCGCAACAGCTATAGTAGCCTTCTGTACTCGGCTCACATGGGCGCGGCGGGAAGAAATCATCGGTCGGGAATTTGATGCGGCGGAAAACGTCGCAGGGCTGATCGGTAGTGTTATCGCATTGCTTTTCGGGTATACAGAAATCGTATACGGGTATGAGCATCTGTACATTGCGGATAAGCTGTACGATAGTGAAAAGACCGAGCGTAACATAAACTGTGGGAGTACCGCTTGCAAGTGTTGTGATAACAGTGCCGCCGATACAATCGCATACGGGTTTCGGTATACAGCAGGAATTTTCGTAGCAATCGCGTATCTCTCCTATACGTGCCGAAAGCGCAACGGGATCAACGCATTGAACCACACAACGCGGCGCGTTACCTGTGCGGCGTACAGTCATGCTGCGGCATTGCTCGTTTTCGTCATGAACTCGGCTTGAAAATACCTTTACATTGCCGTCCGAGCCGTAAAGTATCACCTTTTTGCTGAATGTGGTGATGCCCTTGATGTCGACGGGGCAGGAGTTGGGTGCGAGATAAAGATCAAAGTCGAGCAGGAAAAAGAATGTGAGGTCGCATGCATAGAAGCCCTTGTTGAAGCTTACAGGCTCAACATCGATGTCAACCTTAAGTACCTGTGCCGAACGCAGTCGGATGCTCAAAGCCTGCTCTATCTGACATTGAACGTCAGGAGCAAAGAAGCATCGAAGATCCTCAAGACAGTCGCGGTCACAGCAGGAGTCATATACTCGCCCTGCATCGATGCATACTGCTTCCTTGAAGGTCGCTGATTCGGGCGGACAGCCGTTTTTAAGTTCTGCCATAGTTAGCCCTCCAAAATAATATTTTGTGTCTGCTGTGTTGATGCAACAGACTCAATACATCTTATGAGGGTAATAAAAGTCTGTTACATTTTTTTGTAAAAACTATAAAAATTCATTC
>JAFPCJ010000126.1 GCA_017423885.1 Clostridia bacterium
ATACAGCAGAACTTTCGGCTGCTGAAATAGAGGCTTCTACCTCGGTCGAACTTATGCTTACAACTGCCTCTACCGAGCTTTCCGATCTTAAAAAGGATTTTCTTTTTGATGAGCTCGGCTTTTACGAGGGTGCGGACTCCTATATCCGCGCAGTAAAGGTGGCCTTTGGTACCGAATACGTTGCCAACAGCGGTGAAAATGCACAGGAGACCGTAAAACTGCAATGGAACTGCACCGACGGTCAGATAACCTACTCTCAAAGAAACGATCCGTTGAGTCCATACTGCGCGGCGATCGGTCTTAAGACGGGTAATCTTAATTCCGAGTGGAACAATTTCAAAACAGGACTTGTAGTAAAGCCTGATGCCGCATGGGATATTTCGGCTACAACAGGCTACGCATTCTACTGTGAGCTTCCCGATGTAGGCGCAGATACAGCGCTTGATATCTGGTGGTATATAAATGACGAAGTATGCTGGAATGAGCTTCAGCCGGGCAAGCCGATCTATTACATTCCTTATGGCTCTGATGAGATGGAGACGGTATACTTCTCTTGGAACGATTATTCTCTGCCGGGTCATGATCATGGAGGCTACAAGGGTTTTATATTCGTTCCCTTCACCTCCTTGAAGCAAAGATATAACGGTCAGGACCGCGGATACATAAATAACGCCACCTATTTTGAGATGCGCGTAGGTATTGCACGTCGTCCCGATCAGGAGCCCGACCTTGCAGAGCAGACCTTTGTGTTCGATGAGCTCGGTCTTTATACCGATCCTCATGATTACATAGACGCTGTTAATGCAAAGAGCAATTACGGCGAATATGAGCTGATAGTAAATGACGGCACCTCTACAGAAACCGTAAAGCTTCCGAGCGGGTATAACGGAGTTACCGTATCTCCGCAGGCAGTAGGTGTTACTCCTTACGGCGGTTCTATAGGTATTACTACCGCCGCTTCGGGCTGGAACGCCAATAAGGCAGGTATCGTACTTGATGCCGCTGACGGCGATCTTTCCATGACCAACGGTATCGCCTTTTATGTAAAGGTGCCCGAGGTGGGTCTGCTTGATCCTGCTATGGATATATGGCTCTGGAACAGCGACCGTAATTATTGGAATTCACTTGTTGCAGGCAAAAATATCTACTATATAGCTAAGGGCAGTACGACTGTCAGTGCGGTAGAGTTCCAACCCTCGTCCTATACCTATCCGTTACATGATAAATCAGGATTTGAGGGATTTGTATTTATTCCGTTTGATGCCTTTAGCTGTACGCAGTATGATAACGGCGGCAAGGATGTTGAGCTGATGCGCTCACTTGATAAGTTTGAGCTTCGCTTCAATGTTGCAAAGACCGACGCAGGGCTCGGCAATCAGACCTTTGTATTTGATGAACTCGGTTTTTACCGCGACCCCGTTTCATATGTTGCGGCGGCACAAAAGCATCGCGAGGATCCGAAGCAGTATAACTATGTAGGAAATAACGGTGCTTCGGTTTCCGAAACAGTTACCGTTCCTAACTCCATAGGCGGCGGAAAGGTAGTTGTTTCCCAGCTTGAAAGCGGTGTCACTCCTTATGGCGAGGCCATGAAGATGACACTGGGAACAGAGGGCTGGAATTTAGATAAGGTAAGAGTTAACGTAAATGTCGGTTCGGACTTTGAAATGTCAGGAGCCAAGGGTTTTGCTTTCTATGCAAAGGTGCCTGCGGTGGATGCTTCGCTTGATCCTTGTATCGATATTATGCTTTACAAGAACGAGCAGCAGTATTGGAATGAGCTTCAGCCGGGTAAACCGATATATTATCTTGAAAAAGGCAGTCAGACCGTAACAAGCGAGCTTTTCTCATGGGATGCTTATTCCCTGCCGCTTCATAACAGAGCAGGCTTTGAGGGCTTTGTATTTATACCGTTTGATTCGCTCAAAGTGAAGTATGACGGTGCAGACCGCGGATATATAGATGAGGCAGAAAGCCTTCAGGTAAGGTTTAATGTTGCAAAGACCAATGCCGAGCTTGGCGGTCACTCCTATATATTTGATGAATTCGGATTTTATTCGGATGAGGTCAAATACGCCGAGCATTGTCTGAAGATCGATGGCGCAGATGTAAAGGGAATGGAGTACCTCTCTAATTCCGCCACCAAGGGCAATGAGGCCCGCATTTGCGGCACTACCGATACTCTTACCCTTACTCAACTCAATGAAGCGGTAAAAATGGGTATGGCTTATACCGTTTTCCCGTCGGGTGAGGGCGCCAATAATTTCTGGACCGAGTTTGATATGCCACGTGAAAGCGATTGGGATATCACCCGTACAGAGGGTATAGCATTTTATGCAAAGCTGCCCGAGAATACAGGCAAGGGTTTGCAGGTAATGCTTTACCTTGACGATCAGCATTATTACAATGATCCGATGTCAGGAAGTACCTTCTACTACGTAGCAAAGGGTACCGATAAGGTCGAAAAGATAAAGGTGGAAAACGGCGTTTATCCGTTCAAGGGAAAATCAGGCTACGAGGGCTGGTTCTTCATGCCTTATGAGGCAATGCAGAAGAACGGCGCCACTGCTACCGCGGCAAGCGTTGCGGCGGCTGAAAAGCTTTCGGTCAGAATAAGCGTTATTTCTACCGATACAGCTGATTATAACAAGAACTATATTTTCGATGAATTCGGTTATTACTCCGATCCGCTAAGCTATATTAAGTATGTTAAGTCCTTCTATGTGGATAAGAGTGCAAACTATATAGCAAATGACGGAAGCAATGCCGCCGATACGGTTATTGCACAGTGGGATATGTCCGATCAGATAGTAATTGAGCAGAGCCAGATAGGTGTATCTCCTTATGGAGAGTCCATCTCCATGACCAATGCAAGCTCGGGTTGGAATATGTACAAGACCGGCTATGTGCTTGATGTTGCAGAGGATTGGGATCTTTCTGCTACAGCAGGTATCGCCTTCTATGTGCAGATACCCGAGGCTGATATAGACCCCGCACTTGACTTCCTGCTCTTCATCAACAACAGCGATTATTGGTACGGCTCGCTTTCGGATGCCAAGATATACTATCTTGCAGACGGCAGCGATACTCTTACCGAGGATTATGCCACCAATCTTATTGCTCATAATATGCAGGGCTTCTCGGGCTTCGTATTTGTGCCGTTTGATTCCTTCAAGGGAATGAGCGGAAAACGCGGAATAGTTAATGAGGCTACTCGCTTTGAGTGGCGTGTAAATGCCGCACAGGCTGACCGCGCCTTGCTTGGAAAGACCTATGTTTTCGATGAGCTTGGCTTCTATTCCGATCCTATTTCCTATGCTGAAAAGGCAAAGGAGCTTCACAGCTCGTATGAGTATGTTGTGAACGATATGACCGACGGTACTACCTTTACCGTAGCAAACGGCGAGGGTGTGCTTGATGCGGTACAGTCGGCAAAGGGTCAGCCCTTCTCAAGCGCCCTTGTTGCAACGGTTCAGCAAAACGGCTTTGCTTCGGCAGACATCGATATCGCACTTAAGCGCGAACCCTTGTATGACGTTTCCAAGACCGAGGGTATAGGATTTTATACAAAGCTTCCTACCGAGACTGCGGCAGCAGGTATCAGCGTTTCATTTACTGCTGATGATGTGACCTATACCGGAGCGGCTTCGGGCAAGAGTGTATATTATATCGAGAAGAACGGCAAAGAGGTACTTACTTCTGCGGCTGACGCTGTGCTTGCAGGTAAGGACGGCTTTGAGGGTTGGGTATTTGTTCCGTTTGATGCTATAAACGGTATCGACCGTGATAAGATCAACAATGCCGCCTCCTGGCGTCTTACAATAAAACTTAAGGATGACACAAAGGCGGTAGGTAAGAGCTATACCTTTGATGAAATAGGCTTCTATACCGATCCTACGGCGTATGCGCGCCCCGTAAAGGATGTAAATGCAAACTATGTTGCCGAATCCTTTAACAGCTTGTCGAGCATGCAGACCGTAAGTCAGGGAACAGAGCTTCGTTTGGTAAGCGGAAAGACTCCCTACGGCTCGGCACTTTCGATAGTACCTACCAAGACCCGCTCTGATAACACATGGGATCACATTATAATAAACAAGGACAGCGAGTGGAGACTCGACAGCACCGAGGGTATCGCAATGTATGTAAGAATGCCGGGCGGTATCTCCGAAACGCAGGTCACTGTCATGCTTTATCTTAATGACAGCCTGTTCTATCCCAATAATACAGGTCCCATTTACTATGTTCCCAAGAATTCCGACGGTAGCGTAGTAAGAGTTTCCTCACGTCAGACCCTTTACGATAAGGTCGGCTTTGAGGGCTGGGTATTTATTCCGTATTCTTCACTTACCGCCCATAACGGCGGCAAGATAAACGTCGATGATCTGCAAAATCGCAGTAGCTTCCAGATCCGTATATCGCATTACCGGCTGAATGAGGATGAGCTTTATAAGGACTTCATCTTTGATGAGGTAGGCTTCTATTCCGATCAGCAGATGTATATTGATGCGGTAAAGGGCAAGTACGGAATGAGTGATACCGCAAGCAACGGTAATTACATTGCAAACAGCGGTGACGATGTAGACCTTACCACCGTAAAGCGTGACGGTAATACCTTCACATCGGTATCGCTTGATGAGAGAAATTCTCCGTTTGGCAGTGCGATAGCAGTGGCCGATACAAGCATTCTGCCCGAGTGGCATTCTATGAGATTGGGCGCAGTGCTCAATGTTGAGAACAATACTGCCGCCTTGAACGCCAAGGGTATTGCGTTCTATGCGCGCTTCCCAAATGCGGTGGACGATACCTATTGTAATCTGTCGCTGTATGCCGATGAGTATCATTCCTATGCGCTGACCTCGGGTCATCTTGAGGATGAAACGGCGTACACCGCCGATTATGTGCTTGTAGATATGAACGGCAAGAAAACGCAGGTCAATGCGTCTTATGCGCTTGAGAGCCTGCAGGGCTTTGAGGGATTTGTATTTATTCCGTTTACCTCTCTGCGCGATACGAGCGATAATACAAAGACCGCGGCAGACAGCATAAGCTATATCGCCAACAGCCGTTGTGAGATACGCTTCAGCCGTGAATTCTCCGATAGAGATACCTACAACCGTACATATATCATTGATGAATTGGGCTTCTATAAGAGCGAGGATGATTATATCAAACTTGCCGAGGATAAAGCGGCAGAGGTAGGAAATGTTTCGGGCAATATTATTGCTAACTCCTGTGCTTCTGCAGATACTTTTGCTTCGCAGGATGCGTCGGCTTTGTCGGTTGAGATAGTAGGCGAGAAGACTACTACGGGTATGTCAGCGCAGCTTACAAGCCGTTATGCAGAGGATGCGGCTACTTCGGCAATGCTGAAGCTTGATGTAAATTCCTTCAGAATCAAGCGTGCCAAGGGTGTTGCCTTCTGGCTTGAGGCTGAACAGTCGGCTGATATCACATTCGTTCTTAAAATAAATGAAATTCTTTCGTATGAGGCCACAAAGTCGGTAGCGGCAGGAAATAAGGGACTCGTATTTATTCCCTTTACAGATTTTACAGATGATGTTGCTGCTATGACCGCCGCTCTTGATATGACCGCCGCTTTAGAAGCGCGCATTATTCAAAGCGTTCCCGCCGCAGGCGTAAATCTTGGCTATATTTATGACAGCATCGGCTTCTATAAGGATGAGAGCGAGTATGCAACACTTGTTGAAAGCTCCTTCGATGAGACCAATGATTCTATCGGAAACTATCCTTATACTCTCGAACAGCTTGAATATACCTTAGGAAAGGCACTTAAGGCCAAGCAGAATGATTCTCATGACAGCGCAATTCAGGTGCTTGAAGTTACCTCACGCGGTGTTGCAGAGCAGAAGCTCACCTTTACTATCAGCCGTGAGGGCAAGGAACTTTGGCAACTTTCAAAGGGAATTGCATTCTTCGCAGATCTTTCCAAGGGCTCGGCTATAACATCACTTTCCGTAAAGGTAGGAGATGTAGAATCAAAGCTTTCGAATAATGGCTTCAGTTATCTGCCGCTTGCTGATGAATACGGCGAGAGCATATCTGCCACTAAGCTTTCAGCTATTGACGGTAAAAAGGCTTTTGTATTCGTTGAATTTGCATCGCTTTCTCCTGAAATAGGTGCTACAGCGCTTGTAAATAACAATACTGTAACGCTTACACTCGGTATATCCGGTCTTGGTAAGACTGCGGCTATAGGCGGTGTTGGTCTGTACGGCGGCGAGCGTCCTTACATCAAGGCACTTCGCAATGTATTGGGCTTTGGCAACTATATCCTTAATGACGGTGAGAACGCAAAGACGTGGACCATTTCGGGTGACGGTATGTACTCACTTTCGGTCAATGGCAAGTCACCGAGCGGTAAAGCGGTAGCACTTGTTCCTATGTCTGCAGGAGTAGACAATATCGCTACTGCCACACTTGAAAAAGAGGACGGAATTCAAAAGACCCTTGGTCTTGCGTTCTATTACAATCTCCCCTCGGGCAGAACAAGCACGGATATGCCTGTAAAGCTTCAAATAAGTGATACAGAGTATTGGGAGTATATTCCTTATGCACCTGTATACTATGCGGCTGATGCCGATAATATCTCTACCGAGAAGAAGGCGGCGTTGCTTGCTGATAAGCAGGGTGTCCGCGGATATGCATTCATACCCTTCAGTTCGATGAACCGAGTATATGAAAGCGGTGGAACTCAAAAGACCGAGGCGCTCAAAAACAATGCCGCAGCCGCTCTCGAGGCTGCTGAAGGCATCGAACTTATCATCAATAATAAGCGAAGCAGTACAAGGGATATGTGCTATGAGTACATCTTTGATACCATAGGTGTATACTCGGATATCGCGTCTTACATAGAGACTGCCAATAAGACGGCAACCGTTTCCTATGTAACCGCCGCAGGTTTTGCACATCAGAAGACAAACTCTCCCGAAGCACAGCTTCATATTATCAATGCTCTTGATAATGCTACGGATGTTACGGCAACCGGCGCAACTGTGGCTCCTGCTGAAGTAAACGGTGCTCGCGCAGTGTCGGTAAGACCGAGTGCGGCATTTGAGGCAAAATTTGTAAACGATCTTTACGGCGCCGAGGAAGCCAAGGCGGCAGACGGCATAATGCTCTGGCTTGAAACTCCTGCAGGAGTTGCCGACCCCGCACTTAAGGTAACGCTCACCGATAAAAACGGCAAGAAGTACACCTTTGAAAGCGGAAGCTACTATTATAACTGTCCGCTTGAGGGCGATCATATCGTTGCAATGAACGGTAAGCTTTCCTTGGCAGAATTTGCAGGAAACATCATTATTCCGTTTGATAGCTTTACAAACGGTAAGCAGATATCCTTTATAGATGTTACTGATGTTACCGTTTCGGGCGGTCAGGCACTTGCCGACAAGTCGATCATTCTCAATAAGGCGTATGCTTATCCCACTCTTGATTTCCTGCGTATGTCTATAGGCGATCTTGCGGCAAGATATACTGTATCTGCGGCAGATGATGCTGATGCAATAGCGGTATCAAAGGATGTTATCCGTCTGCATGATACAGCACTTACCTACGAAAAACTGCTGAGCATGCTCGAGATATCTCCCAATGCATTTAGCCTCTCTTTGCCGAACGGCGTAAAGGGCTTGGATAAGGCACAGGGAAGCTTTGAGCTTAACGTTATGCGCGGCAGCTTCAAGGTAGGAACTGTAAAGCTTGAGGTGGTAAATCAGGATATCGTACCCGATACGCTGATAATTATTACTCCCGAGGTTCCTGCAGTTCCCGACCGTGAGGTGACCGTAACAGAGCAGGTGCTCGAGAAGCAAGAGGTATTTGAGGACGAGGAAACTCCCGTAAATGAGCTTATCCGTGTTAAAGAAGCGGCGGCTTCGCTTGTACAGCTTGCAGGCGATACCGTTACAATAAGCTCGGTCATGTCGGCAGAGAGACTTATGAGTGCCTTTGCAGTTGCAGACGGCGTAAAGCTCTACATAGCAGACAATGATAGCTGTCTTATCAAGAACAGCGCAGGAGTTTACAACGGTTATTACCTTGTAGTTGAGTATGACGGCGTAAAGACAGGCTTTAATATCGTAGCCCCGAATGCTCCTGTAGCTGTAGAGGATGAAGGCATCAACGTAATGCTTATCATTATTATCGCGGCGGCGGCACTCGTAGCTATTGCCCTTGTTATACTTATAATCATTCTCATCAAGAGAAAAAAGCGCAAATAAAAATTTTTGATCCAAAAGGAGAAGCACTATGACATTTCGGTTTAAAAGAAAATTAAGCGCTGTTACGGCAGTAATGCTTTCGGCGGCAACGGTTTTCGGTATGTCACTTACCGCAAAAGCCGATTATTATGACAGAGTGCTCTCCTTTTATGAGCAGTCCGGCATCTCGGTGTCGGACTGCTCCAAGGAACTTTCGGGCAGCGATTACACCTCGTTTACGGGCGCCGAGCCTCAGAAAAGCGAATATGAGGGCGGTATAATACAGAATGAGGATACTGAGACTGTAAGTTGGCAATTTGAACTTGAACAGGACGGTCTTTACGGAATTGATGTTACCTATCTGCCGCTTGAAGGCTCGACCCTTTCACCCTCGCGCAAGCTTACCGTAAACGGCGAACTGCCCTTTACCGAGGCTTCAAAAATAATATTTGACCGCGCTTGGACCGATGAAGCATCCCCCGTTAAAAATGCTCTCGGAGACGATGTGTGCCCGATACAAAAAGAGGTCTCGGTCAGAACCGTAAAGCATATATCGGATGATACAGGCAAAAATATCGGTCCTTTAAGCTTTTACTTTGATGCAGGCATAAATACCGTGACGCTTGAATATATCGGTGAGCCTTTGGAGATAGACCGCATCGCGCTCGTTCCCATAAAGCAGGTGCCGTCTTACAGTGAGGTGTCCTCGCTTTATTCCAAAGCGGATGCCGAAAAATCACTTACTATTGAAGCCGAGGACAGCGAGCTTTGTATCTCCAAATCCGAGGCAGGCATACTTTCTCAATCCAACAGTGACCCCTCGGTCACTCCGTATGAGGCTACCCATATCCGTCTTAATACGATCGGCGGTTATTCATGGGTAAGCGGACATCAGGAAATCAAATGGAAGTTAGAAGTTCCTGAAACAGGTCTTTATAAAATACATCTTCGTTTTCTGCAAAATTGGAACAGCGGTCTTGCTTCCTACCGCTCTTTGCGTATAAACGGCGAGCTTCCCTTCGCCGAAATGAGCTGTATAACCTTTCCTTACAGCACCAAATGGCAGGATACGGTGCTTGGATATGATGAGAATACTCCGTATCTTTTCGAGCTTGAAAAAGGGGAGAACATCCTCTCGATGCAGGTAGAATTCGCTCCCATGACCGAAATAATCGAGCAGATGAGCGATACTGCCGATCAGCTTCGTGACATTATATTTGATATTACACGTATAACGGGTTATTCACCCGATCCCAACTATAATTACTCCCTCGAGCTTGAGATACCCGACCTAATGCCGCGCTTGCAGGCTGTAAGAAGCAGTATTGCGGCGTGTCGAGAGCAGATAGCCTCTCTTTCGGCTAAAAACTCTACTATGGAGGGTAATCTTAAAACGGCGCTTTCCGATCTTGATGATCTTATAGAGCGTCCCACCTTTATTCCGAACCGTCTCGAGGATCTCAACACCATGCTTACAAACCTTTCGGATTGGTCAGCAACCTTGCAGACAGGGCCCTTGAGCCTTGATACTATTTCAATATTGCCGCCCGACCAAAAGGTAGAATATAAAAAGGCAAGTTTCTGGCAGAAGCTTTCAACCACCCTGCAAAACTTTGCCGCCTCTTTCGTAAAGGATTACAATGCTGTAAGCTCAAGTGACGGCAAGGAAGCTATAGACGTGTGGGTCAGCCGCGGTCGCGAGTGGGCACAGCTTATCTCCGAGACTGCCGATGCCACATTCTCGGCAAAAACAGGGCTTAATGTTAAGTTCCATGTATTGCCTTCAGGCTCCATATCAAGCTCGGTCAATCCGCTTCTGCTGGCGCTTTCAAGCGGTATTACGCCCGATGCGGTAATGGGTCTTTCCTATGACCTGCCGGTCGAATACGCGTTGAGAAACGTAGTATGTGACCTTACCGAGTTTTCCGATTTTGATAAGGTAACCTCAAGTTTTTTAAAGCAGAGCCTTGTACCTTTTACCTATGACGGTCACGTTTACGCTTTGCCCGAGTCGATATCCTTCAGAGTAATGTATTACAGAACTGATATCTTCAAAAATCTCGGACTCAAAGCGCCTGAGACATGGCAGGAGCTTTATGATGATGTTCTGCCGGTGCTCAATCGCAATAACATGAAGATCTATGTGCCGCAGATATTGGATATGTTCCTTTATCAGCACGGCGGCAATTACTATACCGAGGACGGTAAGTCCTCCGCGCTCACAACTCCCGAGGCTTATGCCGCATTCAAGGAGCTTTGCGAGCTTTATACCGATAACGATGCTCCGGTCTCGGCAAACTTCTATAACCGCTTCAGAACGGGTGAGATACCGCTTGGAATAGAGAACGCAAGTCAGTATCTGCTCTTTTCCTATGCCGCTCCCGAGATTGCAGGAAATTGGGAGATAGCGCCCATTCCGGGTCATACAAATGCAAACGGTGAGATAGTCCGTACCAATAGCGGAACAGCTGTTGACGGTTGCATAATCCTTGAAAATGCCAAGCATAAAGCGCAGGCATGGGAGTTCCTTACGTGGTGGACCTCTGCTGATACGCAAAGGACCTTCTCCGAGCTTGTTGAGGGAAGAATAGGAGCGCAGGCGCGTTGGCTTTCGGCTAATATGGATGCCTTTGCTTCACTACCGTGGTCAAAAAATGACCGCAAGGCTATAAACAGTGCCTTTGATAATGTTAAGGAAACGCCTGTTGTATTAGGCAGTTATTTTACCAACCGTCACCTCGTAAACGCAATAAACCGCACCGTAATTCAGGGTCAGTCGGCAAGAGACTCGCTTGAAGAGGCGGTAGAACAGATAAATCTCGAGCTTTCTCGCCGTCAGAAGGG
>JAFPCJ010000127.1 GCA_017423885.1 Clostridia bacterium
GGTTTTCAAGGGAAAAAAGAGGGCATTGTCAAACCTTAAAAAAGGCTTTTGGTGGTGCCTTTTGCGTGGAGTGCTAAACGGCATAGTCAATCTGCTTGTTATTGTTCTTGCTTTGAAAATTCCTGCATCGGTAATGTTCCCGATAATTTCGGCAGGCGGAATAATTGTGGCAGTCTTAATAGCTTTGTTTTTATATAAGGAAAAGCTTACCCGAATGCAGCTTGCAGGTCTTGCACTCGGTATAGTATCGGTAGTGTTCCTTAATCTTTGATGAATTTGTTTTTGTATTAAAAAACGGTGCCCGATCTCGTTTAGAGGTCGGGCACTATTGCGCCAATATTTAAAAGCTTTTCGCGTAACTGCTTCAGCGGCACGTCTCTTACCGAAATACCGTCCTTTGCGGCAATAGCCGCCGCAACTCCTGCTACCTGACCCATTGCCATGCAGGATGCCTGAACGCGGTATGCGCTGTTGGCTGCGGCATCACCCGAAGCGCACCGTCCTGCCGCTAAAACGCGGTCTGAGCCCTTGGGGATGAGTGCAGAGTAGGGGATGGTGGGAATAACTCCTTTTTTGAGGAATATCTGCTCTATTCCTGTCTGCACGTGCAGATCAACGGGATAAAAGCAGTAAGCCACAGCATCGGGATAAGTGTAGCCGTTTACGTAATTATCGACCGTCATATATCCTTCTCCGATTATACGCTTGGTCTCGCGGACACCGCATTCATTCGCAAAACGGCTGATATATACACCTTCGGCATTAGGTACGGTACGCAAAAATGCGAGTATCCGAAGCAAAGCGCTGCGCGCCGATTTTTCGAGAAGCGTGCGAGAATATGAATCCGACACATCAGGACAGGGAATATGCATGGAAATACGACCCTGACGGAATGCGTCCACGGGTGTGCAATGCTGAAAATCACCCTCGAACAGACTTCCGTTAAGCAAAGCCTTGCGGTAAAGCTTTAAACATAGTTCTTCATCAATATTTTTGAGATCATAGCCGCTTATATCCTGAATAAGCGTTGCAGGCTGTAGGCTTTGACTACATTCACTCGCAAAGCCGAGCATGGTACAGATGTTGGCATCGGCAGTTGAGTCTATAACGGTGTTTGCATGAAAAAGTACAGCGCCATCCTTGCAGGCGGCAAGGATCTCGATGTTAGTGTCCGTTTTTTGAACCGAAACAGGCATGGTATGATACCAAAGCTCTACCCCCGCTTCATCAAGCATTTGCTCTGTAACAGCGGTAAAAATGAAGGGATCAAGCTTTATTTGAAGACTCCAATGCTCCTCGGGTTCTTCGATTATTTCGGGAATTACAGCACCTCCCAGAGCTTCGCAACGCTTTATTGCTTCAAAGCAGGGTCCGTCAATTATCTGTTTGCCCCATGCATGAAACAGTCCGGGAAAGTCTACTCCTGCGGCGGTCATCGTGCCGCCCGTAAGTGAGTTTTTTTCAATAAGCAGAGTGCGAGCGCCGCTTCTTGCGGCTGAAATGGCGGCAAATACACCTGCCGTTCCTGCGCCTATTACAGCAACATCAAACTTTCCGCCGTCCCGAAAGTCAACCGTTCTGTTCATCGCGTTCCTCCGATTCATCCGCCTTTGCGGTATCGCTTTCTCCAACGCTTGGTAAAGCCACCTTAAAGAGGTTCATAAAGGTTCTTACAGTAAGGCCTATAAAGCCGGCACAAACAGCGCATATAAAGAAAGGAATATATGCTCTTGCAGAAATAAGCATTATAGCCATTATCGCATAAGAGCACCATGAAAGCCGTCTTAAAGATGTTACGTTTCTATCGGTAAATACCTCACCCTTAATGCAACGCTTTATTATCGAGCGCATCTGCCAGACAGCATAGGCGGCAAACGGTGTGCAGGGATAAAAGGTAAGCATAAAGGTGGTAGGTAAAGTAGCTTCGCGACCTTTGTATTCAACGTACCAAGTCACTATTGAAGGTACGGCAAAAACAGAAATAATGAGTATTGCCGATGCAATATATGTTAATATGAGCGTAAGATATAAAGACTTTCTTGTATTCCACATAAAAAACTACCTCACTTTTGAATATTATTTTACCAAATATATAAACATTTGTCAATTTCTAAAATGAAGGGCTTATGCGCTTGACTTTTTAATTGTTCGGCGGTATAATTGTATACACAAATACAAAAGTGAGGCGATACTCATGATAGAACTTTCAGGAAAAACAAATTTGCTTGAGCAAGATAGCTATAAATATTCTTTGCAGGATATTGATGAGCCTAATCTGTACCGTGATTTTTACAGCTATACTGATGTTCCGCGCATAGCCTTCAACCATCGCCGTGTTCCTATGGGGATGCCGAAGGATATCTGGATAACCGATACCTCTTTGCGTGACGGTCAGCAGTCGGTTGAGCCGTACACCGTAGATCAGATAGTAGAACTTTATAAATATATGTCGCGTTTGGGCGGACCCTACGGAATTATCCGTCAGACCGAATTTTTCGTATACAGTAAAAAGGATAGAGAGGCGATCGAACGCTGTCAGTCTTTGGGACTTAAATTTCCTGAGATTACCACTTGGATACGCGCAAGCAAGGAGGACTTTAAGCTTGTTCGAGATCTTGGTATCCGTGAAACAGGTATTCTCGTTTCCTGTAGTGACTATCATATATTCAAAAAGCTTAAAAAGAGCCGTAAGCAGGCAATGGATATGTATCTTGCAACCGTTGCCGAGGCTTTTGAAGCAGGCGTTATGCCTAGGTGCCACCTTGAGGATATTACAAGAGCCGATTTTTACGGCTTTGTAGTACCCTTTGTAAATGAGCTTATGAAGATGTCACAGGATGCAGGCATTCCCGTGCGTATCCGCGCTTGCGATACGATGGGCTACGGAGTGCCGTACCCCGAGGTGGCACTTCCAAGAAGCGTGCCGGGAATTATTTACGGTCTTCAGCAGTATTCCGATGTTCCGAGTGAGATGCTTGAGTGGCACGGTCATAATGACTTTTACAAGGCAGTAACCAATGCTTCAACCGCTTGGCTGTACGGCGCTTCGGGCGTAAACTGCTCGCTTTTGGGTATAGGCGAGAGAACAGGAAACGTTCCGCTTGAAGCGATGGTGCTTGAATATGCATCGCTTCGTGGCTCGTTTGACGGTATGGACCCCACCGTTATAACTGAGATAGCTGATTATTTCAAGCATGAGATGGGCTATGAGATACCGCCGATGACTCCCTTTGTAGGCCGTAACTTTAATGTTACCCGCGCAGGTATCCATGCGGACGGTCTTATGAAGGACGAAGAGATCTACAATATATTTGATACCGAAAAGATACTTAACCGTCCTGCATCCGTGCTCATAGGTAAGACCTCGGGTCTTGCAGGCATTGCATATTGGATAAATACTACTTATAAGCTTCGCGGCGAGGATATGCTCGATAAGAGAAGTCCTTTGGTTGTAAACCTTAAGGAATGGATAGACCGCGAATATGAGGACGGCAGACAGACCACGCTTTCAAACTCCGAGCTTGAAGAAAAGATATTGGAGCTTTCAGGCGGAAAGCTTATTAACAAATGAGGTGGGAAAAATGATAGAGCATAAGACTATATCACTTGCCGATCAGGTATTTGAGCATCTTGAGCATGATATCCTGAGCGGCAAATATCAGCGCGGCGAGATACTTACCGAGATGAAATTGAGCGCAGAGCTTGGTGTCAGCCGTACTCCCGTAAGAGAGGCGCTTCGCCGTCTTGAGCAGGAGCATATTATTGAAGAAACCGCAAAGGGCAGCCTTGTTATAGGTATAAATGAGAATGACCTTATAGATATTTTTGATATTCGTTTGCGACTCGAGGGTGTTTCAGCGCGACGCGCCGCCGAAAACCGTACAGAAGAACAGCTTTCAGAGCTTCGCGAGGCACTTGAGCTTCAGGAGTTTTACTATAAAAAGTCCGATCCCGAGCAGATAAAGCAGATGGATAACCGTTTCCATGAGCTTGTATACCGTCTTTCGGGAAGCATGACCTTTTATGATACGCTTGTACCGTTGCATAAAAAGGTGCAAAAGTACCGCAGAGCCTCGGTAGCCAATCCGAGCCGTGCCGCCGCTTCGGTGGATGAGCATCGCGCGATATTTGACGCTATTGCTTCAAAGGATTCCGTTGCCGCCGAAAAAGCGATGACCGAGCATGTAAATAATGCTTATCAGCATATAATCAGAAAGGATAGATAACAATGGGCTTGACAATTGCACAAAAGATAATTAAATCACATCTTGTAAGCGGTGAGATGAAGGTAGGCGAGGAGATAGCTCTCAAGATCGACCAGACCCTCACTCAGGATGCTACGGGAACCATGGCGTACCTCGAATTTGAGACTATGGGACTCGATCGCGTAAAGACTGAGCGAAGCGTTGCTTACATAGATCATAACACATTGCAGTCGGGCTTTGAGAATGCCGATGACCACCGTTATATACAGTCGGTTGCTTCAAAGCACGGTATCTACTTCTCACGTCCCGGTAACGGCATCTGCCATCAGGTGCATCTTGAGCGCTTTGGCAAGCCGGGTAAGACCCTTATAGGCTCCGACAGCCACACCCCCACAGGCGGCGGTATCGGTATGCTTGCGATGGGTGCAGGCGGACTTGACGTTGCTGTTGCAATGGGCGGCGGTGCATACTATATAACTATGCCCAAAATGTATAAGGTAAACCTTAC